>PLTF01000110.1 GCA_003164335.1 Fibrobacterota bacterium | reverse complement strand
ACGCCCTCTTTTAGGGTAGAAAAAACAGAAAAGATACAAAAAATACGCAAAAAATATTGTAATTCCGTAGGGGTTCAACATGTTGAACCCCTACTGGAATGAACCTTGCTTCACCCATAACCCTTTCAGAAAATATTTTTACAGCATGCTGAACTTAACCATACGGGAGCATTGATGAAACATGCAATTTTAGGAGCGGGAGCGGTGGGGGGGCTCATCGGCACGGCTCTGGCATCGCTCGGGGAGGAAGTCATCGTTGTCGTTCGGCCGGAAACGCTTGCCGGATATCCCGAATCCCTGCTGCTTGAACGTCCTCAGGGCCCGATCTCCGCCCCTGCGAGAGCCGTTGCCGCACTTGCCGAACCGGTTGATGTGCTCTGGATCGGGACCAAACACTATAACCTGCAACCAGCCATAGCGGAAGTGCACTCGCTGTCAACCTGCGTGGTCCCTCTCCTCAATGGTGTTGACCACATGCAGGTTCTCCGGGCCCATTTCGGCCGCGATCGCGTGGTGCCCGCCTCCATCGCAGTTGAGGCCGAGAGAACGGCGCCCGGACGGTTCCTCCAGCGCTCCCTGTTCGTGCGCCTTACCATAGCATCCGCGGGCGAGCCGCTTCTGGGAGCTATTGCAAGACGCCTCGGCGATTGCGACATCACCTGCCGGTTCGAACCGAACGAGCAGACGCTGCTCTGGAACAAGCTCTGCTTCCTCGGGCCTCTCGCGCTCACGACCTCGGCCTCGGGAATGAACAAAGGAGAACTCTTCGCGGACGCCGGGTGGAAAAACAAACTGATTACCGCCATAGCTGAATTCTGCGACGTGGCGAATGCGAGCGGCGCAGAGGTCGATCCCTCGTACCTCCTTGCTTTTCTCAATGGGCTGCAGATTACGATTCGCACGTCAATGCAGAAGGATCTTGCTGCGGGACATGAAATTGAACTTGAGGCGCTTTCCGGCCCCGTCATCAGGGGCGGGGAGCGGTATGGGATAGATGTTTCTGCGACGAAGGGATTGGTGGAAGATATAAAGAAGAAGATTGCCGAAAGATAAATGCAGGAATATTATATATGCCTTTGGTGGGGGAACCGAGCTTAGATCAAAAGCCTTTGGTGGGGGAACCATTAAAAAAATGGTTCCCCCTGGCCTAAAGCCGCGAAAGTCACGCGTCTTTAGGCACACCCCCTCCTGCGGAAGTGGGCGGCGATGCCTGCCTCGCTCACGCTCCGCAGGCGCCCGCCCACTCCCGCAACGCTCACATTAGGTAAAAAAAACATTGAACGGCAAAAGAAGTAATCGTGTGGCCTGGATCTCCGATCCAGGTGCTTTTGAATTTGCATGACCCAGGAGGGCACGTCATGCATCTAAACGTTTTTTAATAGATGAGTTAGAATGGGAGATAACGATGTTCAATGATTATATTCATTGACATGAATTCATGAGAATTCAGCATATACTAAGCAGTTTATAAGTAGAGTTACATCCAGCCGTTCGTGGTGAGCCTGTCGAACCATGAACGGTACGAGTCTACAGATCACCCTTCGACAGGCTCAGGGCGAACGGTAGATTTTCTATGAACATACTTATGAACTGATTTAGAAATAGGAGAAACCCAATGGATAATAGCAATCTCGGCGGACTATTAACCTTTCCCGGTACTTCATTGACGGTTCGGCGGATAGGCTACGGTGCGATGAAACTGGCCGGTCCCGGTGTCTGGGGGCCGCCCAAAGATCCCGATGGCGCCGTCGCTCTTCTCCGCGAAGCTGTTGCAGCCGGCGTAAATCATATCGACACCGCAGACTTCTATGGCCCGCACGTTACCAACCGGATCATCAGGAAGGCCCTGCACCCGTACCCTGCCGGGCTGGTGATCGTCACCAAAGTCGGCAGCCGCCGCCTGTCCGACGGGTCGTGGAAGCCGGCCAACTCGCCTGAAGAGCTGGTCGCCGCTGTCCACGACAACCTTACCAACCTGGGGCTTGAAACACTCGATATTGTCAACTACCGCGTACTGGGGCCGGGCCACGGGGTCGGGGAGGGGTCCATTGCCGCTCAGGTGACCGCGCTTGGCGACCTCAAGCGGCCAGGGTCTGATCCGCCACATCGGGCTGAGCAACGTCACGACAGCCCAGATAGCCGAGGCGCAGGCCATCACCGACATCGTGTGCGTGCAGAACAATTACAACATTGTCCACCGGGACGACGATGCCCTGATCGACGACCTTGCCCGGCAGGGCATCCCCTATGTGCCGTTCTTTCCGCTCGGCGGGTTCACGCCGCTGCAATCGTCGACGCTATCTGACGTTGCAGCCCAGCTCGGGGCATCGCCCATGCAGGTCGCGCTCGCGTGGCTCCTCCACCGGTCGCCCAACATATTGCTCATTCCGGGCACAACGTCGGTCGCACACTTCCGGGAAAATCTGGCTTCGTGCCGGTTGACGTTGCCGGAGGAGGCCGTGGCGGAGCTGGACGGGATTGCGGGTGATGGAGGCGGGGGGAAAGGATAGATGTTTCAACGACGACGGGATTGGTTGTTGATAATAGCAAGAAAATCACCGAAAGATAAAGTCAGAATATACAAGCCTTTGGTGGGGGAGCCGGGCTCAATATTTAGGCCTCTGGTGGGGGAACCGCTTAGGCGGTTCCCCCTGGTCGGAGCCGCGCAAAGCCGCGTCTCCGACACACCCCTTCCTGCGGGAATGCGCGGCTATGTCTGCCTTTGGCAGACGCTCGCGCACCCCCGCAACGCCTCCATTATGAAGAAAGAACATAAAAAATATTAGCCTTGCAGCCTTACCTCTGCCGCTAAGCGTCTTCCCCTCTCCATAAAAAGACTTGAACTGAATGAGTTGCGCAACGTAGTTTATGAACTTAGGAGCATTCATTAATATTCAACTAAAAAGGGAATATTCCCGAAGAGAATGAGGGTGGTATTAACGGGTCAATGTGAGGTGGTAGACTTTTCTCGACA
>PLTF01000088.1:26837-77479 GCA_003164335.1 Fibrobacterota bacterium | reverse complement strand
TCAACTAAAAACGGGACATTTCCATCACCACATGATTGAAGGCGTTTCCGCAGCAGGTAGTAGTAGACGACCAGAAACAAACCGTAGTTAATCGATCGTAATAATCAAATATATTTCCATTATTCGATGGAATTGGTATCGCTTGTCCTGCAATGACCGTGCGCTTGCAAAAGCCAATCGGCCAATTATTAAGAAGCATATGAAGATTATTCGATTTTCAGTAGCAGATCCTGTCCGTTCGATCGGAGTAGGGGTTGCCGGTTTGCTTGTGGGGAATCTCGACAACGAACCGGACAATGCCGGAATTAAAAGGCTCAGGTCCGACATGACGGCAAAATTGTCTTTGGAACTATCAGCGGACGTCATGAAAAATGATCCGATCCTTGCCGGATTTCGTGAACTTCATAGCAAAATTGGCAAATCCAACCGCAGGTTCCCGGCAGCCTCGGAATCGCTTATCGGCTATTTCCTTTCGAAGGGCGAAATTCCGGCAATAAACCCGATTGTTGACATTTACAACATGCTTTCCCTCGATTCCAGGCTTTCACTCGGAGCGCATGATACCGATAAGGTCGATGGGAACATAGTCCTTCGTCTGACCGATGGTTCTGAGCGATTCGTTCCGCTTGGGGCTACGGAACCTGTTGCCGTGACGTCCGGCGAATATTGCTATATCGATGACGCCAACGACATTCTGTGCCGCCTTGAACATAAACAGGTCGAAAAGACGAAGGTCACCGACCGGACGAATTCGTGCTTTTTTATTATCCAAGGCAATGCATCGACTCCTGCATCGCTTCTGGAAAAGACCACAAACCGGCTTGCCGGGCTCCTTGCGGAACATTGCAAGGGTGTAGCCGTGCGCTCATGGCTTTTTGCCTGATGCATCAATTTAAGAAAATGATTTTTAATAACTAACATCAACCGGGAGAACAAATCATGCCTCACCTTATTGTGAAAATGTATCCGGGAAGAACGGAAGAGCAGAAAAAGAATCTTGCAATTGCCTTGAATCAAGCGGTTATCGATACGCTCGGCGTCCCCGACGAGGCAATTTCCATCGGCATTGAAGAAGTTTCCAAGGACGACTGGGAGGCCAACGTCACTCGGGTCGACATCGCCCCGAAACTTGACACTATTTACAAACACAGCCATAGCAGCAGGCCAAAATGATGCATGGGAAAGAATTCCTTGCCGGCGGTATTGCGGGCTTCGATAGCAATATTACGCTGGTTCATCACCATTCCTTGCGCATCAGTCCTTTGCCAAGCTATACGAATCGCTCGTCCGCTTTGGTCGACGGCAACTCCTTCAATCGATCCCGATACCATCCGTTGGTAGCGCCGGGAATGGAGTCGAATTCCGAAACATAAGGCTTTATATCGAGGAGCGGCGTTTCGTTGAGCATATCGGCATCTTCGACCGTAACGATGTTTTTTTCTACGGCCACAAGTTTTACTATCGATATGCCGATAGGATTGATGCGCGCAGGCGCGCGGGTAGCGAACAGACCGTGTGCGCTCCCGTCCAGAAACGGGACCGGTTTCAAGGTGAATTTCGTTATGCAGTGGAAATGATAGAGCAATATCACATGGGAAAATCCGGCCAGATCAGCAAGCCCTTCAATATAGGCGTTATCGATTTCTATGGTGCCTCTGGTGCCGCGGGCATTGGCGGTTTGTATCGGCATTCCCGCTATTTTCACATGCGGAGTTCTGATGATGCCGATTGAATTGTATTCAATTTTCATGCTTCAGGTTTTAGGTCCTTTCGAACGATGCGGATCGTAGTCGGCAAGGAGGACTTTTCCTTTTTCCAGTCCGATCATGGTTTACTTATCCTTTGGAGCTATAGTGCGCCTGGGCCCGACACCTTGATTCCGTGACATAGTAACTTCGTCTTGAAAAAGATAATCGGTTACACCATACAGATTCCGGATAATACCTACGGATGGATATTGTGCAAAGTCCCGTTGCCCGGTTACACCGGTTAAAACTGCAAGAAAGGGAATATTTGCTTCGCGGGTTGCCATGGCATCCGGCAGGCTGTCTCCAACATAAAGAATTTCCGACGGTGCCAGGTTAAGCTTCCTTAAGGCCAGGAAAAGGGCCTCCGGATGGGGTTTATGGTTTTGAACGTCTTCCCCGCCGATCACCTGATCGAAATAGCCAAGCAGGTTTTCGCGGGTCAAGAACTCAATTACACGATAGCGGAATTTCGTAGAAATAATGGCGATCTCTAAACCATATGATTTCAATGCAGGTATGATGTCTGCCGTTGCCGGATAAACATAGGTTAAATCCGTCATTACTTCATCTGCCCGCGATTTGAAAAGTGCTGAAAATTCCTTGCATTTGATTTTGTTTTCAGGTCCGGCGAGTTGAATAAATGTCTGCGAAAGCGGTAATCCGATTGTTTTACGAATATTTTCATTTGATGCCGGAGAAAGGTCGAGAGCCTTTAGCGCGAAATTGACGCACTCAATGATTCCTTTTGACGAGTCGGCGAGGGTATAATCGAAATCAAAGGCGATAGCCTTATAATGCATAAAGTGCTTCATGCCGATGGCCTCACCGGTCAATGATGCAATTGGGTTCTCATTACCGGGGATAAGCGTGGTTTCAGGGCGATCTGCGTTTGGCACTGGATGAATTTTGCGCATTTCCGAATTTGACGGCATCATTGTCCGTATCTGTTGAACCACGCGCGTTCTTTGAACGGAAGCTTCTCCCTTCGCGGCAGGGTTTCCTGCGGTACACCCACCGGAAGAAGAATCTGGACTTTTTTCGATGCGGGAAGCCCGATCGCTTCGCCGATTTTCGCCGCGCGTCCATCCATCCTCAACACGCCGTCGAGCCAGACCGATGCATAGCCCAGATCGGTTATCGAAAGCAGGATATTTTCGATGGCTGCGGAACAGTCCTCAAGCACGAAAATAAAACCACCCTCCCGGTACGGTTTCGGTTCCGAATCGACGATTGCAGCGATGAAGGCGGGTGCGGTAGTGATATACGGGTGATCGCCGAATGCGGATTTAACCTCGGCAATAACGCCCGGATCGTTGATTATGACGAATTGGGTCGTCTGGCGGTTGCCGCCGGACGGCGCATCGAGCCCCGCCTGTACGATCTTTTCGAGATGATCGACCGGGACTGTGATGTTTTTGAATGAACCACGATAACTGTAGCGTTCTTTGATCGCTTCAAATACGTCCATATTTTTTCCCCTTTTTGTGATAAGGTAGCATATATTGGAGCGGATGAAATCCCATTAAATTTCATCTGTACTTGATCAAAAATATGGTATAAAATATATTAATTGCATTATTCCGATCTAATTTATCATATTTAAACGGCTTAAAACGGAAAAGGTGGTCCATTATGAGTACGATCGTTTTTAATCTCGATACGCCCTCATTGGCAAAAACGTACGATGAGATCAGCGACAGCCAGTACGAACGCGGGCAGCTTCTGATCAACCGATTAGGTGTCATGGCGACCAGCACGGTCCTCGATATCGGCAGCGGCACGGGGAGATTGGGGAGATGGCTTTTAGCCGACAGGCTTACCAACGGCGTATTTATCGGTATCGATCCTTTGCCCGAAAGAGTCAAAATCGCCGATGAAAAAAATACCTCCAGCAATGCAACCTACAAAATCGCGCGCGCTGAAGATCTGGGATTTATCCAGGATAGCAGCATAGATTTCGTTTATTTAAGTGCCGTATATCACTGGATTGCGGATAAACCCAAGGCTCTTAAGGAAATCCGGAGGGTTCTGAAAGTCGGCGGAAAAGTAGGATTAACCACCGGCGCAAAAGAGCTGGCCGAAAAACAGACGAATCGAAGAATTCTGAAAAAAGTACTAACATCGGAAAAATATGCCGACCGCATTGATCTCGCGAACATATTCCCGTCCAATAGGGTAACCGCTACGCAGCTCGTGGAACAATTTATCGAAGCAAACCTGGCGTTATCGAGCCTGGAAATCATCAGGAACGACCGGATTCAGCCCAATGGCGCATTTATTGCCGACCACATGGAATCCAGCACCTTTGGAAATTACCTGAACAATGTCCCTGCAGATTTGCGCAGTGATGTTCGAAAGGACTTTGTTGCAGAACTGGATAAAACCGCAACGCAGGAAGGAATCAAGGTAACCGGTTTTACGATCCTTGCTATTGCAGAAAAAAGCAACCAATGCAAATGCGGGTTAAAAAAGGAGAATAATGCATGAGCACCGGATTCAAGGTAATTAAGCCTGAAGAACTTGACAAAAACCCCTTCATCTCGTTCGCGCAGGAGTGGCCCATCCTCACAGCCGGCCGGATCGGCGCATACAATGGCATGACGATCGGATGGGGAGGTCTTGGCGTATTGTGGCGCAAGAATGTTGCCACGGTCTACGTGCGCCGGCAGCGGCACACGTTTCAGTTTCTCGAAAAAGAACCATTTTTCGGCCTGTCATTTTTGAACAAAACGTATAAGGAGGCCATTACCTTTTTCGGATCGAAATCGGGACGCGATTACGACAAGGCAAAAGAGACGGGGCTCACCCCTGTTGCATTTGTAGATAAAGCGGTCTACTTTGATGAATCCGAACTGGTGATACTACTTAAAAAGATTTATTCCGACGATTTTAAATCAGGCAATTTTATCGGATTCGATCCCTCGGAGATCTATCCGGGGAATGACTATCATCGCATCTATATCGGCGAGATTGTGACCATTTTGGCGAAAGAATAGGGTGTTTTTTTTCAACCAATAACTCATGGCGCAATTTGAGACATACTGTAATTAAGCCTTTTATCGGAAAGGATAGTAATAAGCGCATTTTCTATTGCATCATTGAAAGCCTGAACGACCACCTGCCAGGAAGTTGTTGTCGATCTATACGATCGGCTTCCGTGCCCCCGGTAGATTTGCTCAAAGGTTGCTGTGCCGTTCAAAGGTCCATAGGAGGCATTGAATACCGCTATTCCTCCACCAACTTGCGTAATGAAATGATGCTGAATTTCAGCACGAAAATCTTTTAATTCAATAGTAAGGGTTTCTTTTGAACTGTCGGAAACCGTATAGCCCATTTCTGCCAGTTTCTTGCTTACCTCGCCATATAGGTCCGCCTGCCAATTTGCATTGGCTCTTCTAATTACTTTTGCATAGGAGGACTGTCTTGAGGACGCATCATCGCTACCGGAAGGCGCGTACTCTTTGCCGGACCAGTTATCGATTATCTTTAAGGAAATGCTCTTGTTCGAGCCGGCATGAAAAACCGGAACAAATTTTTCAAGGGAGCAGTTGGCGGGAACCGTCGATGCGCAATTGATCCCGATTGCCGCTAAAATAATCAGTGAAAGAAAAATGCGATATTTCATCCTAACCTCCATTTATGGCAAGCACGATTACCGGCTCCGAGGAATCTCCATTACCCGGTTTTTATTCCGCTTATCAAATACTGGTCGTTATCGTCTATTTCTTCCGTGATGGTAAATCCATTGGCTTCCAGCAGTGCCGATACCTCGCCTGCGGATGCCAGCCGGTCCCGGCCAACCGGCCCGGAAATCCGGGAGTGAATAGCGTTCACCGATGAACGGGAACGCGTATGCCAGATATGTATTTTACCGTTTGGTCGCAACACCCGCGCAAGTTCGCGTATCGCGCCAACAGGTTCCCTGATATGAGGCCACACCGAATAGCACAGTGCCCTGTCGGCAAAATGATCTTCAAGCGACAGTTCGTAAACAGACGCAATATGCCAGGAAACCCGGGGATCGCGTATTTTGGCTTTGGCCTGCGCGATCATTGCCGCTGAAATATCCACCGCTTCGATCCGGCCTTGATCGGAAAGCAATTGCAGTAAAGCGGCAGTGCAATTCCCGGTTCCGCACCCGATGTCCAGGATGCGTTCATGAGGCGCTATTGCGAAATGCGCAAGCCCTTCCTTGAGGATCACAGCGAGCCTGGGAATATCCTGCAGAGAATCCCATACTGCGGCGATACTGTCAAAATAAGCGGCTGTTTGCGAGGAATGAGCCTTGGAACGGTCTGTTGAATCCATGGTGGTTGCCGTATTTCAGTTAACCAATAATATCGCAATCCGGTTCATTTCGGAAGGGCTTTCGGATATTACATTGATTTTCATCCCGGCTCTTCTTACTGTTTGGTAAACATCAACGGCAAAGCCTTCCGGACTCGGCCTTGCCCTGCTTTTATCTTTGCAATCGGTTCTGTTTCCCGAACAATCCTCGCATACGCTGCAACAAGCCTGGTTCAGTAAAAACGCCTTATAATTCCCTTGCAGGAATACTTGTTTTTCGATCTCAAGAAGCCTATCCGTCATTTGTCCGGACCAATCTGATGGATAAGAATCCTTTTCAGCCAGCTTTGTTAAATGCACGATCAATCCGTTATTGTATTCGCTGAAAAACCGCCTGCACTCCTCGACGGTCGGGGTATTGGGCGGACAGGTTCCGGACCCATAGCCGCTGCATCCAAATACGCACTTGACCCTGACCCATTGAGAGACAATAATACGCCGGGGATTAATCCAGCAGTAATCAAGAAAACCGGACCCGGTTAGAATTGATTCGATTTTCTTCCTGTTTATCATCGAAAAACCATCCTGCTCCAGAGTTTTTCCGCTTAATAATGCAAAACCCGGCGAAGGATTTATACACCTCCGCCGGTTTTTCCCCAGCTTCCGGGCATGCCGGCATCAATTGCCGACTAATATTGTTTCGTTGCCGGGCGACTTTGCCCGGTTCTGGAATTGGAACTCTTCGGTTTTAAGAACGAAGAGCGCGACTTTATCGAGCTCCCCTTTCTCGATCCTCTCTCTGAATCGGGGATTTCGCTGGGCCAGGATCTCGGCTATGCGGCTTTTTTCCACTTTTTCTTCGATGAGCCCGGCATCGCCGATGGCAATGACGTTCTTCCAGTTTGCCAATTCCTGATTGTCGCCCTCGAAGAAAAACGATATCCGCCTGTTCGCCTGAATTGCCGCCACTTTAGCCGCATCCTTTTGCGACGAAAATATAATCGACGTTCCATCAAGCGCAAAACTCCCCATCGATCTCGATATCGGCGCTTTGTCTTCGCGAACATAATTTAACGTCGCGAATCTGATCGTTTGAATGTAATCCAGAACTTCGCTCAATGAATTACCAGTACCCATAAAGCATCTCCTTTGGAAAAGTGTTCTGTTGCCAAATGACAGCATTGTTTCAGCTGTTACCGATCGCATTCTTAAAATTCGGGTTCGTCCCAAAGTTGGTGGCATCAAGTCTCAACGCCATCTCTTTTAATAATCGCCCATAGGCGAGGTAAGTTTGTAACTTCTTAAAAAGCATTATGTTAAGGAATAATGGGCGTTTCCGCGACTATAGTACATCACCTATAACTGAATGTTTTTGCCACCAATCTCGGGACGACGTCTAATATTGTGAGAAATCCGTTTCACGGCGATTGGAATTATGCAATCAAACCAAAAGCTTAAATTGTTCAAGTTATTTTTACTAAATTCCTTAGTGACGGTTAAGATGTCGAGTTTACACGGAGTCCTTCTTCTCGTTTCGCTCGGTTTGTTTCCCTAAAACATAATGCCAATTATTCCAGTTTATTCTATCTTTGTTTTTAATGTGCCTGTTATATGGTTGGTCATAAATAACATGCTTCCAAAATGGTTCGGACGTTGATAAGATATCAGGATTATCATCAATCAAATAATCGCCATGTACAATTGATTTGTCGTATGTAATAATTATTCGCCTTATCCATTCCGATCCAAAATGCTTTTGAATCCAATCTATTTTTTCAACAACACAATATTTATACTCCTTTGTTGGCGAGGTGCAGAAATAGATTTCATTTCCTAATTCTTTCAATTTCCCAATAGCTTTAATGGAACCAGGAATAGGTTTTAAACCATAAAAAAAACCCTTGGTAGACAAAATATCATAAACAATATCTTCCGGATATTGGCCTTCAAGATAAAACGAATTTCTTTGTTCAAGAGGAATATAGGGCAAAGAAGAGTGCATATTTCTGAAATACTCAAGAAAGCCGGATTCAAAATCGGCAATGGTGCTATCCATGTCAACGAGTATTATCATTATTCGGTTTGCTTTCTATGGTAGCGGATGGTACGTTAAACTGCTTATTGCAGATTCTTCATATCGCTACGATAAATTCCGGCGGCATTCGGGCAAACTTTTCTGCATGCCCAACATTTTTTCAATACGTACCCTTTTGCATTCTTGAAATTCGATAAGGGCCTGCACGCTTTTTGGTTTACGGAGGTCCCATCTAAAGCATTTACCGGACAAGACTGAAGGCAGATAGAACATGATTCGGGGCAAACCGCATATTCTGCAATTTCATCGCACTCGAAAGATTGCGCAATTAGAATTGCTCCGAATTGCAGCATGTTTCCGAACATATCGTTAATCAATAGGTTATTCTTTCCCAATTTGCCCAAACCGGCAAAAACTGCGGCATGGCGCAAAGAAAGAATTGCCTGTCCATGTTTTTTCTTTTCATTCCAGCTTTCATACGGATCGTCGCTTGGAATTAATACATTTGCGATTCCTTTATTTTCCAATCTTAAAGACAATGAAAGGGCAATACGGTCAACTTCCGCCGTCACCAATGAATTTGCCTGCGTATAAGGGATACAACTTTCTGCGAAAAGGATCGTTATAGGTAATCTTTTTGCGAAAACCAATATCGATTCCGTTTTACTATAAATATCTTTTGGATTAAATCCTTTGGGAGCATCCGCGAATCTTTCTATAGGTGCTAATCCGCACAAATCAACTCCCAGTTCGAATGTCATTGCCTTAATTTCTTCCGTTTTCATCTGTCCGATCTTTAGGGCCTGCGCAGGTTTTATCCTAACCTTCCGATGCGCATGGATTTAGCCTGACAGGCCCGCCTTAAGCCTCGCCAGGTTCAAAGTGATGGCTCGCAGTCCATAATGGTAGCGCATCTATCAGCTACATCACCCCACATGATAGTGTGACCCGGTAATCGCCGCTATCGCCGTCACCAGCAAAATTGAAAAAGCAACAACCGCTGCCACGGCAAGACGCCGCTGAAAAGGCGGCAGATCCTTCGCCAGGCTCGGAATTTTCCTGAATAACGACAGCACTCCCACACCCGCTCCGCAGATCACCCCGGTTAGTATTGCACCGTAAATAGGATAGCCGATATAGTGGTATTCCGGTTGCAGGATGCAGAACGGGCAGTGATGCGACGGAAGTTCGTATAGGTATACCGAGAGCGCGGAAATAACCGCCTCGATCGAAATCGCTCCGGTTACAACGCTTGCGAGAGAGAAAAATACCGCGCCTCTTCCGCGAATGATAAACAATGCTCCGCTCACGACAGTCAGGGCCAGGACGGAGAAAAAGACATACAGAACCGGAACGATCGGCGCACCAGCCATCTCCGCCGCCACGTTCCGTCCTCCCGGACTGAACAGGCTTCCGCAGCAGGAGGTGATGATATCCGGATGCAACCCGACGAGAAAAAGCCACTGGACAACGTTTTCCACGACAATGCAGGGTGCAAGAATGATCAGGAACCAGTATTTAACCCTGATAAGCGGGTAATCGAATCCTTTGTTATCGGCATGATTGAGGATGATCCATATTCCCGCGAGAATGCTGGTTGCAAGCTTGATAAGCACCGTCGGGAAACCGAACCGGTTGACCTCAAAGGTTCCCACGGCGCACATGGTCCCGGCAAAGAGCGTATGCAGTGTATCCGCGGTGTATACCAGCCAGAAGAGCGAGGCAATCTGAATTACCAGGAAGTAATTGACGATCGTTGCAACAAAGTAGGTACGCCGTTCTAAAAGAATCTGCCGCTCGCTCCCGCTTGTTCCATCCCATTGCACTACGATGCGAACCCCATACCATGCGGCATAGAGCACCATGGTGCCGATGAGGAGCGACGAGGCGAGGAGTGCGAGAATGGCAGGATGCAGGATCATGGCCGCGCCGGTTCCCCGACGACTTCACCATGGCGGATTACCACAATCCGGTCGGTAAGCGTCGATTCGTATACCAGGGGATCGTGGCTGGCGATGATGATCGTTTTGCCCTCTTTCTTGAGAATTTCCATGATTGCAATAAATTCGCCCGACAGTTTTTCGTCAAGATGCGCCGTCGGTTCGTCGGCAATGACGATCGAGGGGTTGTTGATAAGCGCCCGCGCAATGGCCACCCGCTGCGCCTCACCTCCGGAAAGCCACTCGGCTTTTGCGTCGTACCGGTTATCGAGATCCAGCATCCCCAGGATATTGATCGCCCGTTTTTTCAGCGACGAATACTTTTCACCCTCCGGAAGCGCAGGAGCTATCACGTTTTCGAGCGCGGTGAACCCGCGCAGCAGGTTGAATCGCTGGAAAATGAAACCGAAGGTTGAGCGGCGGATCCCGGTAAGGAACCGCTCGGGAAGGCTCGTGATCTCGCGATTATCGACAAAGATCCGTCCTGAAGTGGGGCGCGTCATGCAGCCGATGAGGCTTAAGAGCGTTGTTTTGCCCGATCCGCTCGGCCCTTTGAGAATGGTCGCCTCCCTGAACGTGAGATGGAGCGAAACACCGGCTATTGCCGTGAACTCATTGGGCCGCCCCGCATTGAAAACCTTGCTGACATTTCGGATATCGATCATGGCGCTCCTTACCGCATCACCGCATCGGGATCGATGACCGCGACGCGCCAGGCCGGGGCTATGGTCGCAATAGTATAGGGAACCACCGAAAGGAAAAAAAGCGCCGCCAGGTCGCCGGCGTTTATATGCGCCGCCAGGGAAAATGAGGGATACAGGGTCGACCACCCCTTGAGAATCGGTGCAAACAGGAACCCGCTGCCGAAAAAAACATGCACATAGGCGAGAATTGCTCCCGCCAAAAACGCCATCAGCGACAGGGCGATACCCTCCCAGAATTTCATGGCAAGCACGTCGCCGGTTTCCCAGCCGATTGCCTTGAGGATGCCGATCTCCTTGCGCTCTTCGGCGGAAAGGCCGGTTGCCTTATCGAAGGAGAAGATGAAAAAGGCAAGTATCACCACGGTAAAGAGCAGCAGGATAATGCCCGCCCGCCAGTTGAATACCGCATCGTACGTGCGCAGGATTTCATTTTTGACAATGGGCCGGGTGTCCGGGAGAAGGCGGGTGATTTTTTCGGCAATGGTCGGGAATTCCTTCGGGTTCCGTACCGTCAGGACGAGATCGGTGGCAAAGCTGTCGGGGATGCCGGAGAGCGAGCGGTAATCAGCTGCGGCCATGAGCAGCAGGTCGGCCGATACCAGTGCCGATCCGTTGTCCAGGATACGCGCAACGGTATAGGTCTGCGGATTGCCGTCATGCCCGATAAGCGGGACGATATCCCCAACGCGGATGTTGCGCAGCCGCGCAATACCGCTGCCGATTTCGATGGTGCCCGGCTGTACCGTGCTATCGTTCGGCACCATGAGCGTATAGTTCGCGCCGAATCCGCCGTCATAATAATACCCCCAGAGCCGGGGCGCTATCGAAGCGACACCGCGGATGGTTCGCAGGCTGTCGGCATAGCCCATCGGAATAAACTGATAGCGACCGGTCAGAGTGCGCTGAACGATAATATCCGGGGCATTTTTCAGGACCGCAGCCGCTTCGGCCCGCAGGGACCGGGTAAAAAAAAGCACCGAGGCAAGAACGAAGATAACGAGCGTATAGACAAGCAGGAGTGCTCCATTTTTGCCTTTGCGCCGCAAAATCGATCCGACGGTAAAATCGATCAGGTGAAGCTGCCGTTCAATGCTTCGCGACATGGGGGTGAACCAGAGATAGGGGTGGTTGCATAAGTGAGCCGGTCGGAAAATGTTCGAAGGACAGCGGTGAATCCTGGAACGGCGTGTTCAGGTCGGTAAGTGAGGGATGCCGGGTATAGCTTGCTTCGGTAAATAAGGCAAGATCGGTGAGCCCGAGCGCGGCAACGAGCCGCTCGGTGCGCGCATCGGCAAGCGCTGCCCTTCCTGCGCCGGCCTCCGCATGGACGAGGAGCAAAAGGGCGGCAGCCGCAAGCGCCGCCCCGGTTCCGAGCATGAATGTCGACCTCCTCATGATTGCTATTCTCCTATTCCAGACTCTTGAGCGTTCCCGCCGTTACATCCTTGAACCGCAGCACAGCCGACCCGTTATGATCTTTCCTGAACTCTCCGGCTGCCGCTTCGGTCGCAAAGGGGACCAATTCCCGTCCCATGGGACCATTTATGTCACTGCCGGTCACATACCATGCAGTAAGTCCGTCGATGTTCTCCTGCGTATAGTAGTCCGTGACAAAGACCTTCCCGATATCCGCGGTTTTTTTGCCGGGATTGTAATGGTCAACGGAGCCGTAATACCTGAAAAAATCCTTTGGCCCGTCAAAAAATGCGGTCGTACCGTCTTTGAACTGTATTTGCGCCAGAAATCCGGGATATTTGGCAACGAACATGCCGCACACCGGGCACTTGTCCTGTTCACTCGGAACTTTTGCCGTGCTCGGTATGGTCCGGCCACCCGCCTTCATCATCGGACACGTCTGCATCATGCACCCGGCGTGTGCATGAGCCGTATCGCTGCCGCACACGCATTTCCCGCCGCAGATGCATTTACTCCCACAGGTGCATTTTTTTCCGCACACACATTTACCCGTGCTGTCTTTTCCACACAGGCACTTTCCGCAGGTGCACTTGCCGCACAGGCATCCGGCGAGTTTTCCTCCCCAGACTTCCTGAAACGTTGACAATTTCCCGCCGAATGCCGCTATGAATTTATTCGCCCCGCCCTTGTCGGAAAAAGCCCACGCAGGTGTGGAACTCATCACTCCCGGTTTTTTGCCGCCGACGACCCAGACGGCCGTTTGGGCATCGATCAGCTTCAGACTCGTAAAATCGGCGACTTTAAGCCTGGTGATTTTCTTTGCGGCGTTATCCGCCGCAACCTTGCGTGCGCAGGCAATGCTGCACGTCCCGGCCTGGAGGGTGTCGTCAAAAACGATCAGGACCCTGCTATAGGCATAGGCCTCCCGATTCATCCCGCAGTTGATACAGTTCTGGGGATTTTCAACCGCACTCAGTGCGATGGCCGTGAACAGAGTGCAGATTAAAAACAAGGCCGTCTTCATCAACTGCCTCCTTCTGGCTTAAGAGTGTGCATTTCCTGCAATTCGCCGCTGTTCCCGATCATCCACTTTAAGGTACTCCGTAATCAAATCGTCGACCGGAATATACCCCTCAAATTGAATCCATTGCCGTTTTTGCGGGAGGTACAGAAATGCCAGCGGGTAGAACCCCAATTTATTCTTTGTATAGGAACTGAAAGTTTTCATGGCTCTCTGCACCTTATCTTCTTTCCCGGTTAAAAAGGTCCAGCCGGACTGTGCCCGATAGCGCTTCTTAAAGAGAGCCAAGGCTCCTGCAGAATCGTGTTCCGGGTCTATGGTGATCGATACGAGTCGCACGCGGTTCGTATCGGGCTTCAGCCGGTATTGGAAATTTGCAAAAGCCGACGTGACTATCGGGCAAACGGTTTTGCAGCGGGTGTAAAAAAAATCCAGCAGCACGAATTTATTGTCCCCGACAAGCGACGGCAACGACACCGCGGCACCGTTCTGGTCCTCAAGCGACACTGAAGGAATTGCAAAGTCGTGTTCGCTACGCACATAGTGAGCGCTGCTCTGCGCCTCGGTAAACGAAAAAACGACGGCCGAGGCTGCGATAAGGCCCAGAGCCAATGCAACCGGTTGTCTTACTCTCTCTGCCACGCGATTATTTCCCCGATGTTTCTATTGGGACCCTTAAAAAACCACCAATTTCGTCCTTCGACAAGCTCAGGACGAACGGATATCAGTCAAATTTCTGGAAAAAAAAAGGCCGTTCGTGGTGAGCCCGTCGAACCATGAACAGAATTTTTAAAGGTCCCTATTGTCGCTGCGGTATGTTCTGCAAACCTGCTTATCCCCTGCCCGGTCGCAGCCCAGACCGCGCCTTCATTGTCGACAGCGACATCATTGATGCTGCTGCCGATCAACCCGCTTCGCTGTGTATAACGCTCCATTGCCGATCCTGCGAATCGAAAGAGCCCGTTCTTCGTGCCGACCCACAGGCCGCCCTTGCTATCCTGCGCAATCCCGCTCACCATCGAACCGTTGATATTGTCCTCGGTAAAAATCGACCGCCACAGGGATCCGTTTAATCGATAGACCGTCTGCAAGGAAGCGGCATAGACCGCTCCCTCGCTGCCGATAAAGAGCCGGGTTATAGGAAGCAGCGGCAAGCCGTTGGCTGATGTAAATGTCGCGACGGCAGTACCGTTTTTAACAACCACAATGCCGCGGTTGTTGGAGACCCAGAGCGCGCCTGCGGTATCTATCGCAAAGGCGCGGATCATGCCGTCGATGAGAGGCGGCTGTTCATAGCGCGTCCGGCTCTTCGTTCCATCAAAAGAAACGATGGTGCTGCCGCTTTTAACATACCATAGTGCACCGTCCCGATCGACGGTCGTCGAGGAGATCGATCCGTCCTGCTCCGGAGCGCAGTTGCCGGAATCGATGCCCAATGCAGCAGAGAGATGCACGAGGCCGTTATCCGTACCGACCCAGAGGCCGCCACGGCGATCGGGCGCCATATCCTGCGCTTCACAGTTCGGGCACTTGCTTTGCATGTCAAACAAGCTCCAGGCGCCTTTGTCATAATGGTAAATGCCGGTGCCCTTTACGAAAATCCACACACCGTGACCCGGATCGGTACGAACCATCTCCGCATGGTTGCCGCGGGGACCCTCCGGCAAGTCGGAGCGGTGAACGCCCGCAGGTGTTGCGCGATACAGGCCGCTTTTCGTGCCGATCCAGAACGTCGAAGAATCTTCTATAAAAGAGGTGATCTCCGCTCCCCCAAGTTGCCCGCGACCGACAACGATACGTTGTCCATTTTTCGAGATCCGCTCGATGCCGCGGACGGTTGCTACCAGGAAGGAACCGTCATGGTCACGATAAAAGGACGTATGTACCGGCGCAGCCTTTGAATCGAAAGCAATTATCTTATGAAATTTATCCACCTGAAAAATGAAAATTCCCTTATCGGCAAGCAGGTAAAGGGTTCCATCAACCCCTTTTGCCATGGCTATGGGTTCCCCTGCGGAAGCACCGTCGCCCGGCCGGTAACCGACGATCGAATCGCCTTTTATCCTGTAAACTGAATCCGAACCGAGGATCCACAGGGAAGAATCGCTTCCCAGGTCCATCCGTCCGATGAGGGTACTTAAGCGATCCAGCATCGCTTTTCCCAACAGGGAATTATTGCAGCGAACCCCGTTTAAACTCGATTGCCACACGGTACCGTCCGACGAAACCGCGATGCTGGAAATTGCCGGTGCATATTGGTCGTTGTCAACGATCCCGTCATAACGCCAGGTACCTTCCGGCGAACGCGCACCGAGCAGGTATTCAGCTTCGCCGCCATGATTTTTACCTGCCCTATCGCCCGATTTCGTTCCGGCGACATTGCCCAGATAGCCGTTCTGGGTGGCAAGCCTGGCCAGCGGCTCGCCGACAAAGGTGATGCAGCAGGCGCTGCCGCCGACTTCCGTCAACCGGGCGCCATGCTCCGTACCGAACCAGGCGTTTCCCTTGCTGTCCGGGGCAAGCGCCGTCACCTTATTACCCGGCAAACCATCCGCCGTGGTTATTTTTTTGAAAAGTGTTCCGTCCCGGGATAGCAGGCACGCTCCCCCATCGGTCCCGGCCCAGACTCCTTCCGGCACTGCGGTTAGGGCGTTGACCGCAGTGGCATTGGTAAATGCCGTCCACTTTCCGGAATCGGCTGCAACCGGCAGGAATGAGTCCGCAGGAGCTCCTTCGACGAAGGCTATCGCTTCATCGCGCCTTCCCTGCGCATCGGCATGGGTCCATACGCCCTGGGGAGCAAAACCCCTGAAACCGCCGCTCCATGCAAGCGCCCCATTTTCGTGCCACTCACGAAAATCGGTCGGTGCTTCGGAGATATCCTTTTTCTTTGCCTTCCACAGTTTTCCCGACGCAAACCACAGGGAGTCGGTAAAGACACCACCGTCATAAATCTGTTTGCAGATCTCACGGCCATTTTCAAGCCACTCTTCGATGCGGGCGCTGCCGCTCACCGGATCGTGGGTAACCAGCCGCTTCGTTTTTCCGTTCCGGTAGAAGGTTTCAAAACGCTCGACAGTGGAAAATCGCCGGTCGACCGTTATGCGGGCATCTATTGACGAATCGGATAAATATTCCGTTATGACGACTTTGTCCGGCTGCCGCGCGTAATCGAACTCCGCCGCCGGTCCATTTGACGACAACGCCCTCTTCCACACTCCCTGTTCCTGCCCTTTCAAGAACAGCCCGTCCGAAATAGTATTACCGGATGAATCAAATTCACGCCACTTGCCGTCCTTTGCATCGGCAATATACGCGCCCTGCGCCTTTATTTTGCCGTTTCCATACCAGGCGACCCAGGATCCGTTCCAGGCTCCGTCAACAATCCGGCCCTTGAATCTTCCCCGGTCGAGGGTATCGAAGGCATCGTCGAGCGTCTGTAACGGTTTAATGCTTTTCAAATGCGCCCAACTGCCGCCCGTACTGTCGTCAAAGGTATAAACGATCCGGTCGGCAGCGGTCCCTTCAATAAAACTGCCGCGTCCGGGATCGAATGTTTCAGGATTGCGTTCCAGGACTTTAAAGGAATCAATGCCGATGGTATAGATATCGGCTTCGCTCGCTGATGCGAATGGACGAAACCTGCCCCAGATGCGATACTTCCAGCCGATGTGCAGCGGCGTCGCCATGACCGTGCAGCCGTCGCTTTCGCTGCCGATATGATTACCGTTATACGCACCGGCAAGGACAACCGAGGGACCTCCGGTCGGCGACTCCTGAAGCACGAGATTCCCGGTGCAGAGAGCACCCGAGCATCCGCCGCTCTCTATCTGGAAGCACTCCGGGCAATCCGCATAGCCTTCTATGGAGACGCAGGCTCCACAGTGATGGGAGGCGGTGGCAATAAGCTCTTCAATGGAGATAGCTTCTGCCGATAGCGGCATCTGGAAAAGCACGGCCAGAGTCGCTGAAAGAAGCCGGAATGACGATGATTTTGTCGCGTTCATCGATTACTTAGCCTGGGGTTGGTTACCGGATACAATTCAATTCTTCTTGGCCATGACGAAATCGCCTATTTAAATATAACTATTCCTACCAAATATATCAACATTAACTCGGATACCCCTATTTTGGAGCGATGATGATAATTTAATATATATTACTATTAAGATAGGAATACTTAGAAATATGGGGAGGTTCGTTTAACATACGCCATGAGGTCGAAGGAAGGACTATGGGCACAAAGCATCACTCTCTCTGGCAGACTCTTCGAGATGAAGCCATCCGACTATCCGAAGAAGAGAAGTTATTGGCTCCCTATTTCCATGAATTTGTACTCAAGCATGCTTCGCTGGAAGAGGCCCTATCCGCAATTCTGGCAGCCAAGCTGGCATCGGCGCCGCTCTCAGCTTTGTCGCTCACGAGAGAAATTGAGCATGTTTTTGAACAATCGGCGGAAATCCGTGCGGCGGTGCGAAGAGATTTGCAGGCCATCGAAGAGCGCGATCCGGCGGCAGGAGGGGTTGTCGAACCATTTTTGCACTATAAAGGTTTCCATTCACTCGAAGCCTACCGCGTATCCCATTATTTATGGAACGAGCATCGGTTCGCTCTAGCCTATTATCTCCGCAACCGCGTCACCGAAATATTTGCCGTGGATATTCATCCCGCTGCAAAAATCGGCAAGGGAATATTCATCGATCATGCAACCGGTGTCGTCATCGGTGAAACGGCACACGTCGGCAATGACGTGTCGCTTCTTCATGGCGTTACCCTCGGGGGAACCGGGAAGGAGCATGGTGACCGGCATCCGAAAGTAGGCAATGGCGTGCTGATTGGAGCGGGGACCAAAATTCTTGGAAATGTCCGGATCGGCGAAGGCTCAAAAATCGGCGCCGGAAGCGTTGTTCTGGACCATGTGCCGCCGCACAGCACCGTCGTCGGCGTTCCGGGCCGCGTTGTCGGCCACCCGAAAACCGGTCGTCCTTCGCTTTTGATGGATCAGTCAATCGATAGCGAAGAGCTGGTATTTTCGTCTTACACGGCCAGCATGCTTTGATGGTATACTAATCAGTTCATAAGTATAATCTCCTATGAGAACCGTTCGCCCTGAGCCTGTCGAAGGGCGAGCTGTAGACTCGCGCCGTTCATGGTTCGACAAGCTCACCACGAACGGCTGGATGTAACCCTACTTATGAACTGCTTGGTAATTTTGCCTGCCGGAAGGGTTCCGGGATTTTTTTTAAACGCCGCGCACGATATGTATGATGACCTCTGCAATAGTGGCCAATGCGTCCACCGATTGCCATTCGGTCAGACTGTGCGAATTACAACCCCCGGTAAAAATATTGGGCGTCGGCAAACCACGCGCGGTTAAGACCGCGCCGTCGGTACCGCCGCGGATTGGCTGCCAATCCGGCACAATGCCGGCCTTTCTGACCGCCTCTTCCAGCCGTGCGGTCACCTCCGGATGCTTGCGAAGTTCGGGGAGCATGTTCCGGTAGGTCGGGGTGACCGTCAGGGTGGACACCACGCCGGGAAAGAGCCTGCCGGTTTCTTCAACAATCCGTTCAAGTTTTTGCCGCTCGAAAGCCAACCCTTCGTCGGAAAAATCCCGCAGGAGAAGTTTCAACCGGGACACTCCAACATGTCCATCAAGGGTTTGCGGATGAATATAGGGCTCATGACCCTGCGTCGTTTCGGGTGCCATGTTTTTCGGCAGGCGTACGATGAGTTCGGCCATTACCCGCAGGGTATTTACCATGCGATCCTTTGCCGTGCCGGGATGCATGTCGCGCCCCTTCATTTCAATAACCGCCGCATCCGCCGAAAAGGTTTCGTTGTTCAGCTCTCCGGTAAACCCGCCGTCGATAGTGTAGGCAAAATCGGCGCCGAACTCCTTAATGTCGAAAAATTCCACCCCTTTGCTGATCTCCTCATCCGGCGTAAAGGCAACGGCGACCTTTCCGTGCGGGATTTCCGGATGTTCGATCAAATACCCGATCGCGGTCATTATTGCCGCAATGCCCGCCTTATCGTCCGACCCAAGGAGCGTGGTTCCATCGGCAGTCACGAGCGTTTGACCGATGCACTTCGCAAGCTCACCGTTCTCGGCCTCGCTGATAACCACACCTTTTTCCTTATTAACAACGATATCGCCGCCGCGATAGTTTTCGATGATGTTCGGCTTTACCTTTGCGCCGGAGACTTCGGTGGCGGTATCGAGATGCGCGAGAAATCCAATGACCGGCTGAGGTGTTGCAACGGTTGCTTCAAGGGTTGCCATGACCACGCAATGCTCATCGACGCGGGCATTACTTATGCCCAGCCGGAGGAGCTCCTCGACCAGCAGATCGGCAAGGTCGAATTGTTTGCGCGTGCTTGGGTAGGTCGGTGAATTTTCATCGGCCTGGGTATCGATTGCAACATACCGGAGAAATCGTTCCAGGGCACGTTGCTTTATCATATTAAAATCGGATGTCATCTATCTCTCCCGCGGCAATACTGAGCCGCTCCGGCTTACGCCTGCTTTAGGAATTTTTTAAGGATCTTTCCGAAATGAATGTTTTTCCAGCCAGGTCCAGGCCTTGCTGCGAACCCGACGTAATCAGGATATTTTCCGTGTCGATATCCAGGCCCAGTCTTGCTTTATAACGATTGCTGATCCACTCCCGCAGCGGCGTATAGCCTTCCGATGTGCTGTACTGCAGCACATCGGCTCCATAATTATCAAGAACTTTTGCCGAAGCATCTTTGATTTCTTGTATCGGAAACAGGTCTCTGTTCGGCAATCCGCCGGCAAAGGAGATCACCTCTTCATTAATTGTAGTCTTCAAAATCTCCCGGATAAATGACTTCGGAACATCGGAAATCCGGTCGGAAAAAATATTGTTCATATCATGACTCTTCTTTCCGGCAAAGATTGACGGAGGCGGATGAAACCGACATCTGCGCGGCCTGCAACGAAAGCAGACCTGAATGTCCTGACAAGAAGACTTGTCTTCATGAGATAGCGCTATATAAATTTATAAAACCAATATACTTGATTGAAATAGTCCGGCTTCAACCATCATCGTGAGGAGTGAAAAGATGGAGACAAAATACGAAATCACCTTCGGTGATAAGAAACAGGTCAATGCGCGCGTTCGTGAATTTATTGTGCAGACCGACCACGAGGAAACCGATGGCGGTGACAATGCCGCACCGACACCCTTCGAGCTGTTCCTTGCATCAATCGGGACCTGCGTCGGCTATCAGATCCTTGCGTTCTGCCGCGAAAGGAACATCCCGACAGGCCGTCTCAGGCTGGAGGAAAAAATAACCCTGAACGACAGCACCAGGATGGCTGAAAAAATCGATATTACCATCCTGCTTCCCCAGAATTTTCCGGAAAAATACCGGGATGCCGTGATTAAAGCGGGCGAATCGTGCATTGTTAAAAAACACATCGGTCCGCAGACCGTCATTCAGATTAACTCCCGGCAGAGGATCGACTGACTATCCCGGCTGCCATTAAAATCCGGATTCGTCCGGAAAAACATACCGGTTATCCCCCTCCGTTTTTTGGAGGATAACCGGTTAAAGCTTCCTAGGCCACCTGCTGCGTCTGCTTGATGTACGCGTAGGCATCCTGATCGTACCAGGCCTCCTGGTACGGCGACTCGGCAGTATCACCCAGCGTCTTATAATATTCCGGGTTTTCGAGAATGCGTTCGAGCCGGCTTGCCACCTCGAATATTCCCTTGTAACCGAGATAGCTGTTGTTCGGACCGTAAATAGGCAGGACCGGAACACCCTGCCGTGCAGCCCAGACATTGCTGTTGCCGTGGCCGAGGAACAGATCGGGCTTCAGTTTCCTGAAGAGATTCACCTGCTCGAAGGGCTGGTTCGCCGCTACGTTGATGGTGACGTCATCCCGATCCTTGAAGTTGTCGAAAACGATCTCCCCGAACTGGTCGTAGTGGTGTGCGCGGATACCCACCACGGTCATCCCCAGGTCGTTTTCGAGCATGCACGCCTGCGCACCGGCGCGAATCTCGCCGGTACTGACAAATGCCTTTTTGCCCTTGAAAAGAGGCAGGAGCGGCTCGAGCGCCTTGCGCAGTTCCGCTTCTTCAAGCTCGATCACCCGGAGTGCCTGCTCGCGTATGCCGAAGAAATCGGCTATGTCAAGAAGCCACAGCCGCACGTTATCGGTGCCGATGGGGATGGTGTTGAGCACGTAGGGCACACCGTAGTGCTCTTTGAGGTGCTCGACGAAATAGTCGTCGTGCGTCGCGCAGATGCTGACGGACAGGGCGGCATCCTTGACTCTTACGAATTTCTCCGGCGACGTGAAGCAGGGGTACACGTTTACCTCAAGCCCTATGGCATTGAGCAGCCGCGTCAATTCGACCTCATCGACATACCCCATGGAGCCGACGTTGAGCAGGTTTACCGTTCGCTTGCGCTTCTGCTCATACGCTATATCCGCCGCCTCATCCTTGAGCAGCGGCTCGCGGTCCGGGTCCTCGTTGAGCAGATAGCGGAGGATTCCGTGATAGACGATGTCGTAGGCGGTAGCGACAAACCTGGTTTTAAATCCCTCGCAGTGGAGAGGAATAATCCTCGCATTGACGAGAGGCTGTACCTTCTGCGTGACATTATCGATGTCGTCCCCAATGATGGCAGGGACGCAGGTGTTGCCGATAAAGATGGCATGGGGCCGAAACCGGCGTTCCGCTTCGAGAATCGCCGCTTCGAGTTTCGCTTCGCTGCCGTTCACCACATCGGATTCGCTCAGGTTGGTGGACATCCACACTCGCCCGACCGCATCGTTATTGCCGCGAGCCAGCTGGCTGAGTTTCGATTGTCCCGCCAGCCCGAGCGATCCGGCGCCGCAACCCACCGGCCCGTGATAGATCACGACCGTATTGGGGATAGACGCCGCCATGGCCATTGAGAGTGTCAACTGGCATCCCGTCGCCTGGGCGAAGGTTCGCCCATTGGCGCTCAGGCAGCCCGTTTTCTGGCCTTTTGCAAGATTGCACATACTGCCGCCGTACGCGTTGCAGGGCTTAAGTCTCTCGTCGCGCGTGGGTGGAACTTTAAGATGCAGGTAGCTCATAGACACACCTTTCCGGAAATATGGTCTGCAACGGTTTGCCGTTGTCCGCAGTATTATCTGTTTCCAAGAACGACTGTTAGGATATCTTCAATCAAGAGTAATCCGCCGCGATATCCCGCATAGCCCCTGTTCAGGACTACCCGGTTCGAAATCGGGTAGGAGACGCTCAGGTGCAAGGCACCGATACTTTCGGCGAACTCCTTGTCCAGCCGGCTGCCGATGACAAATGCCGGGCTGAACGGCCGGTAATATTTGCTCCCATCGGGCCTGGGCCACCGTTCGGACAAGCGCGTCTCGATCCGGCTGGTATCGGTCTCGAAGGCAACGATGGTATCGGCGGACGGCAGGACCTCCCTGAACCGGTCAAGCAGCGCCGGTTTATCTTCATCCTGCACCGGGTCGGTGACCGCCACCAGTCTGGGCACCCATCCAAGCTCGTGGCGGGCAAAGGAGGCGAGCGCAATTGCATAGGTCGTATCCGCGACGATGACGGCATAACGCTGCAGGTCGAGATCGCAGTAGGAGTCGCTGATTCGCGAGAAGTAGTGATAGTAGAGGTTCTTTTCCGTCCCGATAAAGGCATTTACCTTTTTTTGATTCAAGTTCAGTCGTTTTGCGACTGATCGCAGGAAATCCTCTGTCGCCTTGCCTCCGATGGGCAGATCGTAGACCGCAAAATCGACGCCATGCACCTCCTTGAATACTTTTGCGGCTTCGATGCCGTTGACCGGAGAAACAATGATGTTCAGCTCGGCTTCCGCCGCAGCACGGATCTTTTCGAGCGTGTCGAATTTAGTAAAGAACGAATTGACTTTGAGACCAATGCCTTCGAGGAGGCGACGCAGCTCGACGAGGTTACCCTCCCAGAAAACATCGAGCGCCGGCGGCAACCCCCAGATGTTGACCGTGCCTTTCTTTTTAACGTCGGCGGGTGCGATGTAGTTACGGAACAGCGACTGCAGTACCGAATCATACCCGAAGTAGCTGTTTCCCTTGAATCCCGCGCCGCTCGCGTGAATGAGCGGCGGGCGATTCGGGTCTTCGGCGGTAAACTCCCGGACCGCCGATTCCACATCGTCGCCGATGATCTCCGCGGTGCAACCGGTTATAAGTATCAGCAGTTCCGCTTTGATCACCTCAAGGGTCGTGCGAAGCTGCTCCCCGAGTCGCTCGACGCCGCCGAAAACAATTTGTTTCTCACCGATGCCCGAAGTCGGAACCGAGGCTCCGCCGCAATAACCGCTGCCCAGATGTCCGGCGGCCGCCATGATCGCACCTATGGAGTTTCCCCCGCATCCCTGTGATGCATGCAGCACGGCAACGGTATTGGGTAACGCATTGGCAGTGGCCATTGCGCCGCCCAGCGGGCAGCTGAATCTTGGTTTTTCAATGTACATGGAGTACCCTCACTCTCTTTCCGCCCTCTCAGGCGCATGACTACTACGGTTTATAGACACATCTGAAGCCGTCGTAAAGCATACGGTAATGCGGCATGCTCCGATCGCGAAATGTCGTGGTCAGGTGATCGGGAGCGCTTTCCGCCGATCCGCCCCGCAAGACCCGGTAGACGCCGGTATCGGCACCGACCGGATTCGTTGGCGCACCTGATTTATAGTGGGGAGCATACCAGTCGGAACACCACTCCCAGATGTTTCCCGTCATATCGTAGAGCCCGAACCGATTCGGCTTATACGATTTAACCGGTGCGGTATAGGGGTTCCCGTCATGGCAGTTCATTTTTTCAGGGTACTGGGCGCCCCACACGGTTTCGAATATCCGGGCCCCATCGATGTCCGCGCCGTTGGCACAGCCGCAGCCTTTGTCCGGGTCGTCACCCCAGTAATACTTTGTCTTGGTGCCGGCACGGGCCGCATACTCGAACTGCGCTTCGGTCGGCAGAGAACCCTGTTTCCATTCGCAATATTTTTTTGCCTCATACCAGCTGATGCAGACTACCGGTTTGTTCGGATCCTTGAACACCGACGGAGCCTCGCCTTCCCACCATCCGTGATCGGTCATCACATTGCAGGTGTTATCATCGTAATGGGCCGGAGCGCAAATCCCGGCTTTAACACACCGTTGATACTCCGCATTGGTCACTTCGTGCACATCTATTTTAAAGGGGTCCAGGGTAACGGACCGGACGGGCCGTTCATCAGGATCGCCACTGGTGCTGCCCATATCGAAGGTGCCGCCCGGAATGACAACCGTTTCGGGCGCAATGCGTGATTTTCCTTGCCGGGATTTACCGCTTATGGCGGTATCGGTTGCCGCCGCGGCATTTCCCACAAACCATAAATTGCCCGTTATAAACAAGAACAGTATTATCATTGCGAAAACCCGCATTTCAGTCTCCGAACAGGATTAAAAAATGAACTCTAAAACAACGTTTGGGAATTGCTCGCTAGGAGATCCGGCATTCAAAAGCCGGTAACAGCGTGCCGCCGCAGGGCTTCCAGTGGTCTGGTCGACACTGCGGCAAATGGTTGCAGGATGTTGCGAGGGTTGTCCTCTGCAAAGTTGGTGCACTTTAAAGCTGAATTAAGGCTATTACCACTTTTTTGAGACTTAAATGCCTCCGCCGTTTTCAAGATAGAGGTCGTCGAACCGGCTTTTCTCAATTCGCTCGATTTGCACAATCTTCGAATCGTGAATCGTCAGAATCACGCTGCCATAGCGGATGCCTTTCATCACGGCATTTATTCGAGCGTTTACCCGGTCTCCCTGGGTGGCCTTGTCCTGACTATCATCGGATGCGTTCATATCCACTAATATAACTAATCCTGCCAATATAGTCAAGAAATACCTTGAGTATAAATTTATAATCAGAACAAACCCGATCAACTTACTTTAAATATATCTTGATTTCCATGATATGAATAGTTATATTTCATAAAGTGCTAAGGGACTTTGAAGCAAATCGAGAAATACGAAGGAGTACCTATGCCATCAAAAAAATTATCGATTATCGTTTTTAGCGGCGATTTCGACCGGGCGGTCGCTGCATTCACCCTGGCCACCGGCGCTGCCGCGGTCAACTGGGAGGTGAACCTGTTTTTCACGTTCTGGGGGCTCGATATCATAAAGAAAAAAAGGGGACACTCGTTTATCGGGAAAGGCTTGCTCGCCCGTTTCTTTAATTTCCTGCTCGGCGGAAGAAAAAATCTTCCCCTTTCGCGGTTGAACTTCGGCGGCATCAGTCCGCAGCTCATGACCGGCATGATGCGCAGCCGCAATGTGGCGACCCTCGACGAACTCATTGCCGCAGCACAACAGCTGCATATAAAATTCATTGCCTGCGAAATGGCGATGCACATCCTCGGGCTTACCCGTGATGACCTTATCGATGATGTTAAAGAGGTCATCGGAGTCCCGACCTTCTTGCAGTATTCCGAAGATGCACAGGTACTATTTATCTAATAGAGAAAAGCCATGAAAACAATCGATGTGACCCGCGACCATTGCCCGATGACCTTTGTTAAAGTCAAGGTTGCGCTCGAAGCCCTCGCCGAGGGCGAACAACTCGATGTCCTGCTTTGCGCCGGAGAACCGCTTGAAAATGTCCCAAAGAGCGCACAGGAGGCAGGGGACCGGATCGTCGAAATCAGGGAGGAGCGGGGGAAGTATCACGTCGTCATCGAAAAGCACGGACCGGATGGCGTGGGGCGATCCTGTCGCCTCCCCCTTCGATCATCGCCGGGTTAATAGTCTGCTGTAAATAGCATCACTAAAAATGCATCGATAAGGAGAAAGGATTTCCCATGCCGCAGAAGCAGGAAGTCTCGAAGGGTGAAGTCATCAATGATAAACTCATACGCAGGATTGCCGAATCGCTCAAAGGCATTAAATTCGGTCACGTTCTCATAACGGTTCACAATCATAAGGTCGTCCAGATCGATCGGACCGAAAAAAACCGTTGCGAAATGACAGTCCAGGTGATCGACGGCGGCGGTATTTGATCAGGCTGGAAACAATCCTTCTGTTACCATAGTTTTTCAAACGAAAGGACCCTGTAATGTCCCAAGATACACCGGATAACGGCGTGCCGTTTTATGGTGATTCCATGCCTGAATTGAATATCGCCGCATTTTCAGAGATGCCGGCCTTTTTCCTGAGCGGGCTGACTCCGGAACAGATCAGCGCGAAGAGCCAAATTTACAGAACAGCCTATGAAAAGGCCCGCGAGATGGTCTCCCGCAAGGCTTCCGACCGGTTATGGCTGGAAACCAATGGCCTGACGTTTGGCGATGGGATATAGAGGATTCTCAATCAAAAGGCTTACGCATCTATCATAAATGTGACCGGTTTAGTGGATTATACTATCTTTATTAGCGTCGAATGAATCGACAACCCTTCTCCAAGGCAGAATTATGAATCCGTGGGTGCTATTGCTCAAAAGCAAGCGACCTGCCATGCATGAGGAGGTGTAGTATGAATCCGATGGCAATGAATGCTATGGCCATGGACCGAATGGTAATGGGTATGGGCCAGATGCCGGGTATGATGATGCCCGGAACCATGCCGATGAACATGATGATGGTTCCCCGGTGCACCATGAAAATGGAAACCACCGCTATGGGAATGCAAATCATGTGCTCGACAAAGGATGAAATGGCCGCCGGCATGATGCAGAATCTCTGCACCATGATGTCAGGCAGCATGATGAGTTGCTGCATGATGCAGAACGGCATGCCCATGATGACCATCAACATGGCCAGCGGCATGTGCAAGTGCGAGATGACCAAAGACGGCTTGTGCATGACCTGGAGCAGCAAAGACGCGGAGTGCTGCAAGATGATTCAGCAGTGCTGCAACGCCATGATGTCGATGATGACTTGTGGCTGCTGCTGCATGATGATGATGAACGGCACCCCGATGTGCTGCAGTTGCTGATCGTATCATTCTACGATGAAGTAAACGCACCGACGGCGTTACGCTTTCGGTGCGTTTTTATTGACCGACCCGCATAATGACAGGTACACAGAGTGTGATGGAGTGCGATGAAGCCCCGGAAATCCGGGGACCGCGAAGCAGCCTGCCATGCGCTCGCTGTGCCTGTTCAGCACTATGGTCCCTACCCCTGCGAGTGAGTATATTTTTACCGGAAAAACAACGTCATCGCAATGAATAATCCGGATTGAAAATGATTAAACGCAACGATCCTTGCTGGTGTGGAAGTGAAAAAAAATACAAAAAGTGCCATCTCTGGAGTGATTCCTGCCTGGAAGAAAAGAGAACAGAAAAATTGCGAAGAATAAAACACATCCCTCCAAAAACTAAAGAAGAAATCAATGGAATGAGAAGGGCGGGGGTTTTTAATGGAGAATTACTGGATTACCTCCGGCCCTCTATAAAAGCAGGTATTTCTACGGAAGAAATCAATTCGCTTGCTCACCATTTCACCGTTAATCATGGACACATACCCGCCGACCTTGGTTATAATGGCTATCCGAAATCGGTCTGCACGTCGATCAACGATGTGGTCTGCCACGGTATACCATCCGAAAAGGCAATACTCAAAGATGGCGATATTGTAAACATTGACTGTACAACGATTGTTGATGGCTTTTATGGAGACTCATCCGAAACCTTTATGATCGGTTCTGTCTCGGAAAAGGCGCGTCATTTAGTCATGGTAACTGCTCAGGCTCTCATCCGGGGAATAGATGCGGTGAAGCCGGGACGTCCTCTGAGCGTTATAGCAGAGGCAATAGAGCCATATGTCCTTTCTGAAGGGTGCTCTGTGGTTCGCCAGTACACCGGTCACGGAATAGGCAGGGAATACCATGATGAGTCCTTTACAGTATACCATCACATAGATACCGACAACCAACAGACTGTTCTTGTTCCCGGAATGACGCTGACCATAGAACCCATGATCAATCTCGGTGGCTGGAAAGTGGTGCTCGACAGAGAGGATGAATGGACGGTGCGCACGGCAGATGGTTCTCTCTCGGCACAATTTGAGCATACCTTGCTGGTGACGGAAACCGGAGTCGAGGTGCTTACGTTGACCCCATCACAAATTGCAGCGAATGTCAGGCTTTTAGTCGATGGAAAGGCGTTTAAATAAAAAATCGATTGCTAAAGATTGCACAAGATGGAGATCCTTGCCGCCTCACCCTTCAACTATCCCGCCGCTCTCCTGCAGGTTGCATGCCAGTGCTGCGGTATGCTGAAATTTTCCATGGCAATGAGGCTGCCGCAGCAAGGCATTGCCGCGATCCCGCGTGTACGGCATTGCGCCGCCGGAGCATCAGCCGAACTCCCGCCGTTTGCGGCTATCCTCCTGCAATGATCTTTTCCGGATCAGGAATAGTATATTTTTTTTACCATCTAAATGCTCAATTTCAATCGGGAGATGCTACACCCTCACCATGCTGACAACAGGCAGGATCGATGATTTTGTCCGGTATTCGCGTTTTTCTTCGCCGGACGGGTATGATGAATATTTCATGACCATAGAGTGTGCCGCTGGCATTTCCTTTCCGGCGGCACTTGAAGAGCTCTCGGCACGCTACTCCTCGGCTCTTGACCAATGTTCATTACGTGACGGCACGGTTGCCTTCAGTCGTATTTTCCTGAGTGACCTCGTCAATCAAAAACCAGAACTAGTTTCCTCGCCGATTTTCGGCCGGCTTGCGTCAGGAGCCCTCTCGGCAATCGAGCAGAAGCCCTTGCACGGCGGACCGGTTTCGCTTTTTTCCTACCATATCCGGGGCGCGAACGGAGCAATTTCCCGGCAATGCCGAAGATCCGGCGACAACTGGGGCAACGACGCACTGCTGACCGGCAGGAATTACTCCCTGCTGTTTACCGCAAATGGCGTCTCGGATCGGCCTGATCCGCCGTATGTGCAGTCGAAACAGCTTTTCGATTCTATGGCAGGCTTAGTGGCCGATCAGAACATGACGGTGCCCGATACTATGATTCGGACCTGGATTTTTCTGCGGGATGTCGACCTCCACTACGGGGACATGGTCCGGGCGCGCAAGGAGTTCTTCGCCGCCGTGGGATTGACCGAAAAAAACCATTTCCTCGCGAGTACGGGAATCCAGGGACGTTCGTTCGATCCCCGCATGCTTTTATCCCTCGACTCACTCTCCATCACCCCACTTCGGGCAGGACAGGTCAGGAGGATAGAAGCGCCCGAATACCTTTCGCCGACAACGGCCTATGGCGTGACCTTCGAGCGCGGGCTGGAGGTCGTCTTCGGCGACCGGTCGCATTTGTATATTTCCGGAACCGCAAGCATCAACAACCGGGGCGAAGTCCTGCACATCGGCGATGTGGAAGCGCAGACCCGGCGCACTCTTGAAAATGTCCGCGCCCTGCTTGCAACGCGCAATGCGGGCGTGAACGATCTTGCCTACATCATTGCCTACGCCAGGAATTTTCACGACCGGAAACGGATCGATGCGGTACTTTGTGAAGAATCGGGTGGAAACACCCCGATTATATTTGTCGAAGCGCCGGTCTGCCGGCCTTCGTGGCTGGTCGAGCTCGAGGGTATGGCGATCATACCCGGAGCTTCGGAATTCCCGGCCTTTTTATAACATAATGAAGGTCCCCGCTTAAGTTTTATCGCCTGGCCTGCACCCGCCGGGGCCGACCGGGCAGGGAGGTGCAACTCCTCTACGGGATGGTGGTAAATTGCCACCATCCCGTCCATGGGCTCGTTCCGCCGGCATTCGCTGCGTTCACTTCCCAATAAGTAGGTAGCGCTGTCCGCAAGCCCGGCAATCGATGCTGCAGGGACCGTCAAACCCGACTGGCCCGCTATCGTCGTCGCAAAGCCTGACGCAGTCGATACTAAGAAACCGTAGCTCGCTGCACCAGCCACCGAACTCCAGCTGAGAGTAAGCGAGGTCGGCTGGTTCGCGGCTCCGCTCGTTGGAACGACAAGCACCGGTGCGACAGGTGTCGCCATAACGGTAGTAAAGCTGTCCGGATTCAACCAACTGCCGGTTCCGCCGTCGCCGGTTGCGTTTACTTCCCAGTAGCAGGTTGTGGAGTTGGCCAGACCCATTATAGAATCGAACGGCAGCGATAAGCCGGACTGGTTTAAAACTGTTGAAGCGAATGTTATTGCCGTTGAAACCTGAAGGGTGTACGAGGTCGCCCCGGTGACCGATATCCAGCTTGCAAATAGAGCTGTCGGCTGGCCGATGGCTCCGCTGGACGGCGCAGTGAGAAGGAGTGGAGGACAAAACTTCAAGAACGCTCCTTGAAGGTTTCAAAGCCCCTGAAAGCTTAATTTATGGTATTTTGTTGCTATCGGCAGTAAAAATACGAAGATGCGCTTCCATGAAGTCCGGGCCTCGGCTCATCGGCGATTGCACCCGGCAACCAGGAGGAGAGTATGATCGGCTGCAAAGCTGTTGGTGCGGTTACGGTACTGCTCGCAATAACGATCGGCTGCGCCGGTAACGGGCAGATAGCGAAGCTGAAATCCGGGGTGGAAGGTTGGAACAGGTGGAGACAGGAAAACCCGGGCGTGAGACCGAGCCTTGCAGGGCTCGTAGGAGCCCGACTCGATACCACGCTGCAACCCGGAGCTACCTATTACGGCATCAATCTTAAGGGCGTCAACTTTCGGGGCGCGGATTTAAAAGCAGCCGACCTCGGTGAAGCCAAACTCGACAGCGCGAATCTCGATAGCGCCGTTCTCGATAACGCCGGGCTTTCTGTGGCCTTCTTCAGGGGAGCCCGCCTGCAAGGAGCCCACCTTTCGCGTGCAGACCTTTCCGGCGCAAACTTTGCAGGAGCATCCCTTGCCGGCGCAAACTTGTCGGGAGCGATTCTGCGGGCGGCAGACTTCGAAGCCGCCGACCTTCGGCGGGCCAACCTTTCGGGAAGCTTCCTCCTGGAGGCCAACTTTGCGTCGGCCAATCTCCAGGGTGCCAACTTCCAGAAGACCAATATCGGCAAGGCCGCATCGTTTTACAAAGCTAAACTCGATCCCGACGTTCTCTCCGAAATAAGAACCAAATGGCCAAAGAAGCTTGCCACCCTCTGGGATGAAGCAAAGGAGGACTGGGTTGTAGACGATACTCTTCTTGCGCAAATTATGAAATCCGTTCCCAAAGTAGCGCCACCGGAACAAAAGCAGGGTAAATAAGGCCCCTGCCCCTCCCCGCCTTCCCTTTGGCTGGGCCGGACGTTTCCCGGGCAACTTTCCATAAGATAATAATTTTCGCACCGTGCTGCCCGTAATTCTTTTAGATAAGATGTCATTACCGGTTAGTGGGTCAAAGGCTCTACGATATATTTGAAAAGAGGATGCTATGGAACGGAAAAAAGAATCCAGGCAGATTCCGAAGATTAGCAGTACGACAATAGATCCTGACGTGCTTGCCAGGATCAATGAAAAAATTGCAAGGGCGCACGAGCAGAATGAAAAACCGTACGTTTATCATGGACCAAAGACGTCGTCAGGTACGGCGACGGTTAAATATTCCATTATTACCAGATAAAGGTGTAGCGCTAAAACTCCTCATCTCTCCTTCGCCTGCCGAACAGAAGCCAGAGAAAGAACGGTCCGCCGATGAGTGCGGTAAGAACGCCGACCGGCATCTCTGCGGGGGCGATAATAACCCTGCCCGCCGTATCGGCGATAACGAGCAGGGTTCCTCCGACCAGGATGCAGGCGGGTGCAAGAAGGAGATGGTTTGACGAAACCAGTCTGCGGCAGATATGGGGAACCATAAGACCGATGAAGCCGATGGGACCGCATACCGCAACGATTCCGCCGATAAGGAGTGTCGTAGCGGCAAGAAGCCACCGGCGAGCTGCAGGAACGTTGACTCCGCGACTATGGGCAAGATCGCTACCTGCCAGGAGCTGGTCCAGACGCGGGAGCTGTACCGCAATCGAGGCAACACCGACACACCAGAAGCAGAGAAGCGTCACCACCGTCCCATACCCGGTCGCCTGAATTCCACCCATGAGCCAGCGCACAATTTGAAACGAGTCACGGAAATTACTCAGATACTGCATGAACATGAGTAAACTTGAAAAGATAAAGCTGACCGCGATCCCGGCAAGAAGCATGGTGAGATTTCCCGCAGAACGTTTGGCCGATGCAATGGAGCTCACTGCCACCATCGCAATTGCGGCACCGGCGAAGGCGCCGATGGAAACCAGCGGTATCCCGAGAATTGCGCCGGTGTAGCCGGCAAGGACGGTCGCCGCGGCCCCGCATGAAGCGCCGCTCGCCGTTCCGAGGGTGAAGGGGTCAGCCATCGGGTTGCGAAAAAGCGCCTGGAATACCATGCCGCAGAGTGCAAGGCCCGATCCCGCGAGAAATGCTGCAAGAACCCGGGGAACCCGCATCCACCAGAATATTTCATGGTCGAGCGACCCGGACACAATCGACCAGGGGGTGAGAACCTGCGGTCCGATGAAAGAGGCGACTACCGTCAGCAGCAGCGCAGAAATGCCCAATGCCCCCAGAATGACCAATTGCCGGTGCTTCGCAATCATGTCAAAAAGCTTTCAGGCAGATAGAACCGATGCTTTTCGTCATAACTTTTTATTTCATAGAACGTTATAGAATAGATAGCATGTAACAGTTTAAGAGCATCCCTCTTGAAATCCTCGCAGAGCCCTACATAAAAGGGCTTGCCTTGCGACAGCGCGCATAGATGCGAGAACCGGTTCAGTGCATGATTGATATCGTGCGTCACGGCGATAATGGTAGTAGAAAACTCCTCTTGAATGCGATCGATGGAACGTTGAATAAGCTCCTGGTGCATCGGATCGAGGAAGGCCATAGGTTCGTCCAGGAGCAGAATGGCGGTCCTTTGCGCCACCGCCGAGGCCAGAAATACCCGTTGCAGCTCGCCTCCGCTCAGCGTTGTCAGCAACCGGTCCGCAAGGGCGCCGGTGTCGGTCAACTCGAGTGCGGCATCGACAATCGCACGGTCCCCCCGGGAGGGCAAGGCGAAAAATCCCTGGAAGGGAAATCTTCCGAGCATGATGAATTCCCTTACCGAAAACGGCGGCAGCAGCCTGTTGCTCGCCTGCGGCACAAAAGACACCAGGCGTGCAAGGTCCCGGGGTCGGTAGGAGGCAAGGGGTTTTCCAAGGATGGAGAGCGATCCTGCCGGGCAACGCAATAATCCGCAGAGACATTTAAGGAGCGTCGACTTTCCGCTGCCGTTCTTGCCGATGATCGCCCAGGTGGATTTTTCCTCAATTTCGAGCGAGATATCTTCAAGCGCCCGCGAATGAGCGGCGTATCCGAATGTGAGAGCGTTTGCAGCGATGAGTGGCATAGGATCATTTGAAATTAGGTAGCGGCAGGAGCCTTGGCAAGCTATCGATGAAAGCCGGGTTCCATCGCGGCTACCGGAAAAGAAAAAAAAGTGCTGCCGGCACGGTAATAATCGCCACCAGGGTACTGAACAGCGATGCTCCGGCTGCGAAATCCGTGCTGCGGCCATAGACCCGTATAAAGATGACCGACGAGACCGCAAGCGGCATAATTGCGACGAGAACGGCAATCATATAAACCTCCCGCGAGAGCGGCAGCATCCTGAGAATCGCTACGGTGATGGCTGGAAGAATGACGAGACGCACCAGGGTCGTATAGACAATCTGCCAGGTGATCCTGAAGGACGACCATCTGAACAGGGAGGCGCCGGAGAGCACCAGCATCATGGGAACGGCGGCAATGCCCGCGCTCGCCAGGATATGATTGACGACCAGGGGGATGCGACCAGCGAGCCCGAGCCAGGATACCAGGAGTGCGGCGAGCGTGGCGATGAGGGTCGGCGTTACCAGCTGACGGGCCATATATTTCAGGCTGCTGTTGCCGAGAACGGCGATTCCTACCGTCCAGTTCGCGATCGTGGACCCGAGCGTGAGAAAAAACAGGTCGGCGAGCATCGGCGGGCCCCACAGGTTGCGAATGATTACCACCGGCAGGAAACCGTAGTTGTTCACGACGCAGAAATAGAAGAATGTCCGGTGCGTATCGATGTCCCGGGTTCCGAGGCCGTAGCGCAGGCCGATTCCGACAATCGCCCCTCCCACGGCAATGGCAAATCCGAGAACCGGAAGAATGCATAGATTGGCATGCCAGCCGGTCGTAAATCCGGCGGTGATGCAGGTAAACACGAAGGCGGGATTCAGGAAATCGAGCACCAGCCGGGACCAGCGGTCGATCTCCGCATCGTCGATATACCGGAGGCGCCTGCCCACGCCGCCGATCGCCATGAGCCCGAATATCTCGGCCAGGGAGAGGATAATGGCAATGGTTAGATGGGAGCCGTTCATATGATGAAGAGAATTTCTATAATCCCTTCCAGAACTCTCCGCGAAGCGCAAGCCAGAAGCGGTACCGGGGCACGCTGAAATATTGGGCAACCGACGTGATATCCGGCGTTTCAAACCGCCATCCGCCGAGGGCCTGAAGGTGATTATTGACCGAGTAACTCCGCGATATCTCCAGGGCGTAGTAGGGAATATTGCTCTCGAAAATGGGGTCGCCGAAGGGCATGTGGAGATCGTGCCCCCGGAACAGCTGAACCGAGCAGTCAAATCCGCCGGGCGAAACGCCGGCTTTGGCAAAGATACCATCACCCCGGCCGGTTACATTGTCTCCCGTCCGTTTCCGGAAGTCTGTCCCTGCCAGCAGGATTTCGCCGAAAACGGACCTGATGCATCCCGAGAGAGGATAATTGAAATCGATGCCGGCAGCGCCGCCGAAATGCTCCTCCACCGCTTCTCCGGAATTGAACAGCTCCCCGCCGGTATGGTCGGCCGTTAGATAGAACGGGAACGAATAGTTCGCGATCGAGTACGAAACCACACTGCCTGCGGTAAAGTGCTCCCGCTCGGTCGGCGAATCGAGAGAATCCCATACTCCCCAGATCTCCCAGTTAACATGCTTTCCCCGCATATCGAGCTGCATGCCCTCATCGAGACCGGGGTCGAAACGGAGCTCCTGGCGATAGAGGAGATCGGGAAGGAAGTGTGCATCGGCAGTGGAAAGGGAGCCCATCGTGAAGGTCATGAGATCCGAGGTGTACTGCGCCCTGAAAAACGGCAGGGTGAGGCTTAGAGACTGCGGGTCGCCGAAGCGGCGCAGGCCATAGGCGCCGATTTCAAAAAGCATCCGGGAAACAGGCCGGTAGAAGAGGCGTGCTGAGCCCGAACTTCCATAATAGGTTTCACCGGTGCGTTCAGCCGTTGTATACTCGATATTGTCAATATAGGTCAGCACCTCCCCGTCTATTCCAAATGTTGCAGGGGAAGATTGCAACGACGAGGAGTCGGCGTTGCCTGCGGATGCCTGAGCCGGCAGAAGGGCGGTTCCGATGAAGACGAGGGCTGACAAAATTGTATTTTGAAGGTTCCGGAACATTCGCGGCAGATTGTTGATGGTAATCTCCTCCAAGAGGTCGGGCTGGCTTCCGGTCAACTTCACATCGATCCGGCACATACGATTTGGAAAAAATACAAGGTGGAACGACACCCGACAAAAAGGCAGGCAATGACAGCAATTCGCACCCAGAGCCGCGCCCTCAGTCACCCGACGCTTGCCTCATTGAAGCTCCCCGAAGCAGAGCTTCGGGGAATGCGCTCGCTGTGCCTATTCATTTTATTGCTTGCGTTCGGGGTGTTTGCAAGCGGCATCGCCGCAGAAATGGACTCCGGCAGGGTCCACTACAAATTTGCCCTGGTCCTGAGCGGCGGCGGCTCGCGGGGTCTCTCCCAGATCGGCGTGCTCAAAGCGCTTGAGGAAGCGCATTGCAGGCCCGACCTGATCGTGGGAACGAGCATGGGCGCCATTATCGGCAGTCTTTACGCCGCAGGCTACTCCCCGGACAGCATCCTGCAGATCACCCGTTCGGTGAATTGGAACACCATCATTGCCAATACCGCCCGACGAAAGAGCCTCTTCGTAAGCCAGAAAGCCGACCCGGTCAATTACCTGTTTGAACTCCGTCTCAATGACCGTCTCGAACCAGTACCGCCAAGCTCAATCTCCCACGGCCAGGTATTTTACGATCTCCTTGCCCCACTTCTCACTCCGGCCCAGTTCCGGGCGCATGAACAGTTCGACAGCCTGCCGATTCCGCTGCGCATCGTTTCGACCGACATCCTCTCCGGCAGGCGCGTGATATTTACCAAAGGGAATATCGCCGAGGCGGTCCGTGCATCCTGTGGCATACCGCTCGCTTTTTCGCCGGTGCGCAAGGATTCCATGCTGCTCATGGACGGCGGCCTTGCCGACAATATTCCGGTCGATGTCGCGGCAGAGGAGCGCCCGGGAGTTATCCTTGCCATCGATGTAACCTCTCCGCTCTGGAAGATAGGCGAGCTCGATAACCCGGTCCGGCTCATGGACCAGGTGGTGTCCATCGGCATGAAGCATCAGCGCGAAACACAGAGGAGTAAAGCCGATCTCATGCTCACCCCGGACCTGAACGGCTATTACAATACCGATTTTACCAGAATCGATTCGCTGGTGCGCATCGGCTACGACTGCATGCACAGAAATCTCGATTCGCTTTCGAAACTCCTTTCTATTCACGACACCACCCCGGCGAAGACCGAAACTTCTATGGCCGCGGTGGACCTCGATACCATCCGGAACGTCGAAGTCCTGGGCAATGATAAGACTTCGGGGCGCCTGATCAGGACTGTTGCTGGCCTCCGGAGCGGGCAGGCGGTCTCTCCGCTCCTTTTGCATAACGCAATCTCCTCGGTCTATGCCACCAATCTGTTCAATAATGTGAATATCGACATGGATACGTCGCGCGCCGTCCGGATCATGGTCGATGAGAAGAATTACTGGCGGGTCAGGATGGGATTGCGGTACGATGAGTTTTTCCTTGGTGAGGGATTCATCGAACCCGCCTACGAAAACCTTTTCGGAGGCGATATCTGCGCAAGCATTCACCTGCAGTACGGTCTCCGGCGTGAGCTCTATGACCTTGAATTCGACGAAAATCATCCGCTTTCGAGGAATTTCGCGAATTTTGCCCAGCTTGAGTTTTACTCCTCATCGGTGCAGATAGTCAGCGACACTACCGCCACAACGGTTACCACGGTGCGAGGACCTGATACCGTCCTCCTGGAAAAAGTTGACAACCTCGCGAAATACGGGGCGCTGGCGCTTATCGGCATCCAGATCGGCAGGTCGGCAATGCTCTCCGGAGGCGTCAACCTGGAACTGTACAAGATCCGGTCAAACGACCTCAGCGTTTTCAGCGATGTCCTTGGATTGAAATTCGTCCCCGATGCCCTGCTCCGGCTCACCCTGGACGACCTGGACAACGCTGCGTTCCCTACTTCCGGAAGCAAATCATATTTTTCCGTCGACGGTACCCGAGGCGGCATCGGCGACACGCTTGACTACCTGAAATTCGACGCCAGCACCAGCAAAATCGTTACGCTGTGGCATAAGCATACCTTTTCGCCCCTGGTGCGCTTTGTCTGGAGCACGAACCCGCTCCCCGCGGTCGAACAGTTCTACCTGGGCGGGTCGTTTTCCGAGGAGGTAAATAAGGACCTGGATATTTACGATTATGTGCCCTTCGCCGGACTCCTGCCGGCGGCATTGCACGGCGATGTACTGGGTCTCGCACACCTGGGATACCGCTGGGAAATGTTGAATAATTTCTACCTGACGGCATCGGTCGACTGGGGGAATGTCTGGAGCAGGCAGGCCATCGCGCAGAATCCGCGGATCCTGACCTTCAGCGAGTTCATCGACAATGCTCCTGTCGGACTCGGGGCCGGGATCGCGATCGAAACGATCGCCGGCCCCATCAAGGTGAGTTATGGAAGGCTGGTGCGGGACTTTTCCCAGCGGGGAGTGTCGGCCGCTAATCAGTTTTACTTCTCCTTTGGTCATGATTTCTAACTCCTGGATAGGGAAGGCGGGAAGCCGATGAGCACCTCTCTGCGTAATGATGTACCTCCCTTTAAGACCATCGTCATTAAAATCGGATCCCGGATTCTCGCCGCAGCGGGCAACGCGGAGCGTATTGCCCGCCTTGCTGCAGACGTTGCCGCCCTCCATGCGTCCGGCATTCGGGTGATCCTCGTTTCCTCTGGCGCCATTGCCCACGGCATGCAGGCGCTCGGGTTGACAAAGCGTCCCACGACGATTCCCCTGCAACAGGCATGCGCCAGCGTCGGCCAGAACCGGCTCATGAGCGTCTATCAATCCACCTTTGCCTCCCATACCATCCTGACCGGCCAGGTGCTCCTTACCTGGGACGATCTCCGCAGTAAGAAGCGCTACCTGAACCTTCGGAATACGATGTTCCAGCTTCTCGAATACGGTATAATACCTATTGTCAACGAAAACGATTCAGTGGGTGTCGAGGAGATCCGTTTCGGTACCAACGACATTCTTGCGGCCCAGATGGCGGTCCTCGTGCAGGCCGAGGTACTGGTAAACCTTACCGATGTTTCGGGGCTCTACGACAGTAATCCGAACAGCGATCCGGACGCGGTGCACATCCCGGTGGTGAACCAGATGTCGGATGCACTGCATCTCCTCGCTGCCGACCGGAAGAACGAAATTAGCGTCGGCGGCATGAGTTCCAAGCTCAAGGCTGCCGAAGTAGTCGCCCGGGCCGGCATTTTCTACCTCATCGGGGACGGGTTCAACCGCCGGTTGTCCGAGGTCCTGAGTTCGAAGTCCTGCTCCACGGTATTTCTTCCGGCCCGGAAAAAAATGTCCTCGCGGCGAAGCTGGATGGCGTTTTCAGGAACTCCGCAGGGGTCGCTGACCATCGACCAGGGAGCGGCAACCGCGATCATTGTCAAGGGGAAAAGCCTGCTTCCTGCAGGCATCAGGGAGATCACCGGATCGTTCAAGGCGGGCGACAATGTGGACATCCAGACGTCACCGGGGGCGGTCATTGCCCGCGGCCTGGTTAATTATCCGTCCGAGGACCTGCGCCTTATTCTTGGCTGCAAAACGTCCGACATCGCAGCCCGGCTCGGCCGGAAAGAGTTCGACGAGGTCATTCACCGTGATAACCTGGTAGTATTATAAAATGGTGATTCTGACAGTTCGATAAAATGACTAAAAAATCCTCCCGAACCCGGCCACCCTCCCCGCCTCCCGTCGCGCCGCCTGAGCCTATGGACCAAGGCCGCTTCCTGATTGCCGGATGCGTGCTTATTGCCGCCACGGCGTTCATCGCCTTCCTCCCGACGCTCAATAACGGGTTCACCAACTGGGACGACGACGTTTATATCACCGCCAACCCCGACATTCGCCACATCGACGCAACGTCGGTGGCGAAGTTGTTTTCTTCGGTGTACTCCGCAAATTACCAGCCGGTTACCATGCTTGTCTATGCGCTCGAATACGGCTGTTTCGGCCTCGATCCGGCCGGGTACCACTGGTTCAATCTCCTGGTGCATATTGCAAACTGCCTCCTGGTACTTCTCCTGATATTCCGCCTGTCGGGAAGCAGCATTGCTGCCTTCGTCACCTCCCTGCTCTTCGCCGTTCACCCGTTGCATGCGGAATCGGTGGCATGGCTGGCGGAGTGCAAGGACGTGGTTGCGACCTTTTTCTATTTGCTTTCCCTGCTGTTCTACCTGCGATTTACCGGGAAGAATGCCCGCTCCGCCTATTTTCTATCACTGGTGATGCTCATTCTTTCACTTCTTTCAAAGCCCACTGCTGTAAGCCTTCCGCTTATTCTCCTCCTTATCGACTACTACAGCGCCGGAAAAATCGGTTGGCCGCAGGTACGTGCCAAGCTCCCGTTTTTCGTCCTGGCAGGAATATTCTGCGTGGTGACCATCGCTACCCAGAAGCATGTCGATGTGGTAAGGAGCATCCCCACCGTGACGATCCTGCAAAAAATCGGGCTCCCCTTTTACGGGCTCGCCTTCTATCTGCTCAAAACCGCAGTGCCGGTACACCTGTGCGCGCTCTACTCGTTCCCGCCCGTCATTACCGCCGGCATGGATGTGAAATTCGCCCTTTCCGCCGTTGCCGTACTGGTCCTCGCTGCCCTCCTTTATCGCTACCGGAATAAATCCGCGACCCTTTGGTTCGGCTCGCTGTTTTTCCTGGTCACACTGCTGCCCATGCTCGGGATCATCCAGGTCGGCAACGCCATGGTTGCGGAACGGTATACCTACATTCCGTTGATCGGTATATTCTTTATCTGCGGAATTGCCCTTGCAAAACTGGCGCAAAAAAAGAATGGAGCGAATCACTCGGCCCTCCCCCTTATCGTCGTCGCTTTTGCCGTGCCGGTTGCGGTGTTCATGTGCCTGACCTTTGAACGGTGCTATGTCTGGCACGACAGCCTGACGCTCTGGACCGACATCATCGACAAGAGTCCCAGCGCCATGGCCTACTACAATCGCGGGACGACCTTCATCCGCCTGAAGCGGTTAGACCGGGCGGTGGAGGACCTGACCAATGCCATTGCAGACTGCCCGGCTCTCGCACTGGCATACAGCAATCGCGGGGCCGCGAACTACCTGATGCGGCACTACGAACCGGCCATAGCCGATTTCAATGCCGCGCTCGCCCTGACTCCCGGGGATGCCGAGATCCGTCGTAACCGCGACCATGCCGTCAAGGTTTTCGGGGAGGTAATGGCGGCATCGGCGAAACAGCGGTGATTGCGCGATCAAATCCGGCAGCATTATGTATTTTTTTCCTGCCGGTTACTCCCTTGCTAAAATTTCTCTTACCCCCCTGTGACTCGCCCGGCTGGAGCCGCGCATGAGGAGAGACGCATTATGACTTCACCGTCCGTGGATACTACCGTCGTCCGCATCGCGCGCAGCGCCCGAAAGGCCGCACTTACGCTCCAGAGCAGCCCGGTCGGGTCGATCAACAATGCGCTTGCCATCATGGCGAATCTTCTCGTCAGCGAAAAGGCGGCGATCCATGCGGCAAACAGGAAGGACCTCGCAGCGGCCGCAACTAAAAACCTCAGTTCCGCCATGGTCGATCGCCTTACCATTTCCGACAAGACCATCGCCTCGATGGTGCGCGGCCTGCTCGAAGTTGCCGCCCTTTCGAGCCCGGTCGGGCAGGAGTACGAACGTCGGGTCCGTCCCAACGGGCTGGAAATTTACAAGCTCCGCGTTCCTATCGGCGTCGTGGGCATTATCTATGAGTCGCGGCCGAATGTCACGGTCGATGCCGCCGCCATCTGCCTGAAATCCGGCAATGCAGTGATTCTCCGCGGTGGGTCCGAGGCACTCCATTCGAACCTGGCGCTGGTAAAACTATTCCGCTCCGCACTTATCAAGGCAGGCTTGCCCGCGGATGCGATCGGGGCGATTCCCACGACCGACCGCGCCGCGATCGAGCGCCTCCTGAAACTCAGCGACTATATCGATCTGATCATTCCCCGGGGCGGTGAAAATCTCATCAGGATGGTGACCGAGACATCGGTTATTCCGGTAATCAAGCACTATAAGGGCGTCTGCCATGTATATGTTTCGGCCAAGGCGGATATGGGCAAGGCGATTCCCATCGCGGTCAATGCCAAGGTGCAGCGACCGGGAGTCTGCAACGCCATGGAAACCCTGCTGCTCGATATCGCGCTTCCCCTCAAAAGCCGGATGAAAATCGTGAACGCGCTGCTTGAAAACGGGGTCATGCTCATCGGGGATCCCGAAACACGCAAACTCTCCCCTGCCGTCCGGCGCGCAACGGTCGAGGACTGGAAGGCCGAGTACCTCGGCCTGCGCCTTGCCGTGCGGACGGTCAAGGGCGTCGCCGGGGCTATCGACCATATCAACGAATTCGGCTCCCACCACACCGACACCATCGTTACCGAATCCGCTCCCGAGGCGGAGCGATTCCTGCGCGAAGTGGATTCCAGCTCGGTCATGGTAAATGCCAGCACGCGTTTTTCCGATGGCGGTGAATACGGCCTGGGGTGCGAGATCGGGATCTCGACCGACAAGCTTCACGCCCGCGGCCCCATGGGTGTTGACGACCTGACGACCTATAAATGGATAGTCAAAGGTAATGGCCAAGTAAGGCAATAAAAAGAATATTTGTCACTTATAAATACTCGATCGGATTCTCATGGACCTACTCTCATTGGTAAAATTCGACGACCGCGGACTCGTCCCGGTCATCGCCCAGGACCTCGCAACGAGCGAGGTACTCATGCTCGCCTGGATGACCCGGGAAACCCTGGCCGAAACGCTCGAAACAGGCGTCATGGTGTACTACAGCCGCTCGCGGAAGAAACGCTGGCTCAAGGGCGAGACTTCGGGCCATACCCAGAAGGTGCGGGAGGCCTACATCGATTGCGACGGCGATACGCTGGTATTCAAGATCGACCAGACCGGCGCGGCGTGCCATGAGAATTACTTTACTTGCTTCTTCCGGCAGCGCATCGGCGAAGAGTGGAAAATAGTCAGGGATAAAGTCGCGTGATTGGTGGGGGAACTTGTATAAAAGCTTTTAGTGGGGAAACCTCGCTACGCGGGTTNNGGCAAACGCTCTCCCCCTCCCGCAACGCTCACATAGGGTAGAAAAAACAGGGAAAGAAGAAGGCTTCAGGCCCCAGACCTCAGGAAATAATATCAAAATGATCTTTATTTATCGCCTTTGTATGTGTTTTCTACCTAATGGAGGCGTTGGAGGTACGCGAGCGCCTGCTGAGCGTAGCGAGGCAGGCTTCGCCGCGGACTTCCGCTGGAAGGGGTGAGTCGGAGACGCCGCTTTGGGCGGCTCCGACCAGGGGGAACCGCCTAAGCGGTTCCCCCACCAAGAGCATTTGATTTAAGCCCGGTTCCCCCACCAAAGGCTGTACCTGAATTTTAAACTACTTATTGGAGTCAAATAGCCCTTGACAGAACACTCCTTATCCTTACCATCCGTCGAAATATCCCTCGACAACCTGCTCCACAACCTTGAAGCGCTTCGATCCCGGCTTTCCCGCGGAGCGGACATACTGGCGGTTGTGAAGGATAACGCCTACGGCTGCGGGTCTCGGATGGTGGCGCTGACCCTCGAACGCGAGGGAAACGTGCGGTTTTTCGCCGTTGCGCGGACGGCGGAGGCATTTTACCTCAGGGATTCCGGGGTGAAAAGCCCCATCCTGGTCTTGGGCGGCGCGACCGTTGAGGAACTCAGGCAGGGGCACTACCGGGATATCACCTTTACCCTGAACGACCTTGCGGATATTGCGGTGTGGAAGGACGCCGGCGTCCCGGTGCGCTTCCACTGCAACATCGATACGCGGATGCATCGTCTCGGGCTCATGCCCGCAGAGATCGGCGCAGCGGCCGATGCCGTCAAGCACTTCCCCTCTCTCTCGCTCCTCGGCGCATTCACCCACCTTGCGAATGCCGACGAGCCCGGCACGCCGACGGTTGCCGATCAACTCAAGATTTTTTTCGATGGCGTTGCGGCATTCCGGCGCAGCGGGCTCGATGTTGCGACCGTTCACTGCGCCAACAGCGCAGGGCTCATAAGGCACGGCCTGCCGGAGGGCTGCACGCTCGCCCGACCGGGGATTGCGCTGTACGGCTGCGCTCCGGATCCTGCCCAGAAGTTTTCCCTCGATCTCCGGGAGATCGCATCCCTTAAATGCCGCGTGGTAAAAATCAAAACGGTTCCTCCCAATACGCCGGTGAGCTACGGCGGCACCTTTACCACCGGCCAAACGACCGCCATAGCAACCGTTGCCCTCGGCTACGGCAACGGCTATCCCCGATCGCTTGGCAATCGCGGCAGCCTGCTCATTGGCGGACGGCGATTTCCGATTGTCGGCAGGGTAACTATGGACTACTGCATGGTCGACGTTGGCGACGGTTCCGGGATAGCTCCCGGCGATGTGGCAATCGCCATCGGCAGCCAGGGCCGCGAACGTATCACGGCCGACGAGATTGCCCTGCAGACCGGGACCATCGGTTACGAGATCCTCTGCAACCTGAACCAGTCGCTCGACCGGGTATACCAACGCGGCGGCAGCGTCGTCGCCGAGGAGAAGGGGAGAATTTTCTGACCATGGACCAGTGGCTCGATTATTCGGATTTTCTCGATAAGACGCAGGAACTCATCGATCTCGGCCTTTACGAGGAGGCGAAATCGCTCCTCGAACAGCATGAGCACTCCTTCCCCGACGAATGGGAGATATACTTCCTTCACTCACGCATCTGCGCCGAACAGAACCAGCCGGAAGAGGCCATCGGCTACCTGAAAAAAGCGCTCGTGTACGATCCGGAAAACGTCGACTGCCTCACCGGGATTTTCTATGCCTACGCCATGATGAACCAGCCGGAGAAGGGCGGTTCGTATCTCCTCGAAGCCGAAAAACTCCATCCCGATCACGAGCTCGTGCTCTCGGCCCTGGTCTGGTTCTATACCGAAACGAATCAGCTTGCGACCGCCATATCTTATTTCGAGCGCATCAAAAGCAAGGGAACCTCCAACCCGGAGACCTACCGCAACGGCGGCATTGCCTACGACCGCGCGGGCGACCCGGAAAAGGCGATCGAATGCTTTAAAGCGGCTCTTGAAATCCACCATAATTACGATGAGGTCCGCGAACTGCTTTCCGACCTGTACATTGCCACCGATAAACCGCTGAAAGCCACGGAACTTTACCGCGAAGCGCTGGCGGAATCGCCCCAGAATATTCGCTACCTTTCACGGCTTACCTACTGCCTTACCCAGAATAACGAGATAGAGAAGGCGATCGAAACCGCGCAGGCATCGATCCGGCTCTACCCGAATTCGCCCATCGGGCATATCGACCTCGCCTATGCCTACCTCAACAACAATGAGCTCGACAAGGCCCTGTCCGCCGCCGACAAGGCGCTCGACATCGCGCCGCTCGACGCGGAAAGCTTCCGGGTCAAGGCCATCATTCTCTCGGACCTTGGGAAGGACGAAGCGGATAAATGCTTCGAAAGCGCGGCCAACCTTGATAAAGACAATATCGAAATCCTCCGGGACTACTACAATCACCTCCGCAGGCGGGGCGAGGATGCCAAAATGGAGGAGATAATAAGCAAGGTCATTGCCCGCAACGACCCCTCCTGCGTGGAAGACTACTGGTTCCTCACCGATTACTATAAAGAAAAAAAGGACTACCTCAAGGCGCTGCACTACCTGCGGAAAGCCTACAAGATCCGTCCCGGCGAACACGACCTCCTGTCCGTGGTCGCAGATATCTGCATTGCCACCGGTCACCCCCGTTTTGCCCTCAGGTTTATCGGTCACTATGTGGCCCGGGCAGGGTGGAACGATTTCATGAGCCAGATGGCGGAGTATCCGGAATTGCAGGATAAGGACATCCAGGAGGGCCTGCGGTTTGTTCGCTTTTACGGCGGGCGGAGCGCGGATTTCAGGCGCTATCTCTTCCTGAAAAAATTCCGCAAGTTTTCCCTCATCTCCCTCAATGTCCTCCTGCCCTTCGCGGCACTGACGCTGTTTTTAATTGTCGGCAGGCAGACAAAGGAGGTTTCAACGATATTTATCGTTGGGCTTGCGACGGCAATGGTGACGGCGAATATACTAGTCAAGCGGTGGGGCGGGAGACTGTTCGGGGAATAATTACACTATCAATTGGCGGATTTAAAACGTCAACTTCTGGGCGTTCCGTTGGGCTCTCGGCAAAGCCGAGCCGGTATTTCCAGCCCTGCGGCTTCGCCTTGGTCTGGAAACACTTTCGGGGTCGCTATCGCTCTCCCCAATACCCTCTGTCCTCGCTAACGCAACGTCAAAACCCGCCTCTCCCTTTGGAGCCCTTTTCCACGAGTGGAGAGGGGAAGACGCTTTGCGGCAAGGGTGAGGCGACTGCGGGGAAGGGCGACCGCGGGGCGCCCCTACAAAGGCAATTTCTACACTATCTTTTCCTTGTGCTTTCTACCCTAAAAGAGGCGTTGCGGAGGTACGCGAGCGCCTGCTGAGCGCAAGCGAGGCAGGCACAGCCGCGTACTTCCGCTGGAAGGGGTGAGCCAAAGACCCCGCTGCCCGGCTTTGCGGGCGCGAAGGCTTTGGCCAGGGGGAACCATTTTTATGGTTCCCCCACCAAAGGCATGTGATTTAAGCTCGGTATCCCCACCAGAAACCTTACTATTGAGCCCGCTTCCTCTATCAAGAGCAGTCAGGCAAGGCTACCCATGAATTATTTTTGTTATCCCCAATTTATAGCTCGTCCTTCCTTGAAACCGTTATGGAAGAGGAGGAGAAAGTAGTAGTCTATGCCGAAATTTTCCTGGATTATTGCGGGACTTCTGATCCTCATCTCCTCAATCATCCTTTATAACAAGGTCATCAATCCCCCGTACAGCGTTGCATCCAAAGGTCCGGCGAAAAGTAAAATTCTGCAGGTCAGCGGGATCGTTCTCGATCCTGCGCCTCTCGATAATAATATTCTCTCCTCGGGAACCCTTCTGGCATCGGAAAATGTGGACCTGCAGGCCCAGGCCTCAGGGTCGATAACGCAGCTGAACCTGCATGAGGGCTCTTTTGTCAAGGCCGGAACCCTGCTGGTGAAACTGTTCGACCTCGATTTGCAGGCACAGCTCAAGAAGCTTGAAGCACAGCAGGAGTCGTACGAGCGGACCGAGGCGCGAATGAAAGCGCTTCTGGCCGTAAACGGCGTCGGGCAGCAGGATTACGATAATGCGCTGACCCAGCTCAAAGGCGTGCTCGCCGACATCGACAATATCAAGGCGCAGATTGAAAAAACGGAGATCCGTGCGCCCTTCGACGGCATCGTCGGCCTCAGGAATGTGAGTCCCGGCGCCTATCTCACCCCGGCGACCGTTGTGGCCTCACTGCAGAAGATCAACCCGCTGAAAATAGACTTCTCTGTGCCCGAAAAATATGCCCCTGAGCTCAACAAGGGCGATATCATCAAATTCACCATTGCCGGCTTTTCCAAAGGCTTTACAGCAAAGGTCTTCGCCATCGAACCGCATGTCGACGAAGACTCCCGCATGATCAAGGTACGGGCGCTCGTGCAGAATCCCGACGCAAAACTGCTTCCCGGCGCATTTGCCGATGTCGAGGTGGTTTTGAAGCGCATCGAAAACGCGCTCATGGTCCCGACGCAATCCGTCATTCCCAATCTCCGGAACAAGACGATCTTCATCGTGAAGAACGGCAAGGCGGAATCACGAATTGTCGAGACCGGCATCCGCACCGAATACAAGGTGCAGATAACCGACGGCCTGGAGGCGGGCGATACGGTCGTCACCTCGTCACTCTTGTTCGTTAAGCCTGGAATGAACCTCAATGTCGCGATTGCGCCCAATTGACAACACCTGACAAGGCCGCCTCCACCCGTCTATGAGCCTCCCCTCAATCAGCCTGAAACGGCCGGTATTCGCGATGGTGATGAGCATCATTATCGTGCTCTTCGGCCTTCTGGGGTTTAAGTTCCTCGGCGTCCGGGAATACCCCTCCATCGATCCTCCCACGATCAACGTCGCGACCAGTTATACCGGTGCCAACGCCTACATCATGGAATCGCAGGTCACCGAGCCGCTCGAAAAGGCGATCAACGGGATCGAGGGAATCCGTACCCTTACCTCGACGAGCAGCACGGGCGCCAGCAATATCACGGTCGAATTCAACCTCGGCTACGACCTCGAAACCGCGGCCAACGACGTGCGGGACAAGGTTTCGCAGGCAGTGCGTCAGTTGCCGCAGGACATCGATGCGCCGCCGGTAGTGACCAAGTCCGACGCCAATGCCGATGCCATCATTGCCATGACCGTCCGCAGCAGCTCCCGCAACATCCTGCAGCTTGACGATTACGCCGAAAACGTTCTTCTCGACCGTATCCAGACCATCGAGGGGGTCTCGAGCGTCCAGGTCTGGGGCCAGAAAAAGTACGCCATGCGGCTCTGGATCGATCCCATGAAGCTCGCAGCCTGCAAACTGGCATTTACCGATGTGGTTACCGCGCTCAGCAACCAGAATGTCGAGCTCCCTGCGGGTAAAATCTACGGCAGGAATACCGAGCTTACTGTCAACACCCTCGGCCTGCTGCAGACCGAGGAGGATTTCAACAAGCTTATCATAAAGTCAACGCCGGACCGCATCATCCGGCTGCGCGACGTGGGCAATGCTGAACTCGGGCCGGAAAACGACCAGACGATCATGAAGAACAACGGGGTGCCCATGGTCGGGCTTGCGCTCATCCCGCAGGCGGGCTCCAACTACATGGAGATCGCCAAGGAGTTCTACCGCCGCTTCGAGCGAATTAAGAAGGATCTTCCAAGCGATATCCAGGTCGATATCATCATGGATAAGACCCTGTTTGTCAAAAAGTCGATCGAGGAGGTACGGCAGACCCTCGCGATCGCTTTTGCCCTGGTCATCCTGATCATTTTTCTTTTCTTCCGCGACTGGCTCATCGCCATACGCCCGCTCATCGACATTCCGGTCTCGCTCATCGGCGTTTTCTTCATCATGTATATCATGGGCTTCAGCATCAACATCCTCACCCTCCTCGCCGTGGTGCTCGCTACCGGGCTTGTTGTCGACGACGGGATAGTTGTAACCGAAAATATCTTCAAAAAAATCGAAAAGAAGATTCCCAAGCATATTGCGGCGGTCGAGGGCGCCAACGAGATCTTTTTCGCAGTGCTGGCTACCTCCATTACGCTCACGATAGTCTTTCTCCCCATCATATTCCTGCAGGGATTTGTCGGGAGTCTGTTCCGTGAATTCGGCGTTGTGCTCGCCGGTGCGGTGCTCATCTCGGCATTCGTCTCGCTTTCCCTGACCCCGGTCCTGAACGTCCTCATGGCGTCAAAGAAGACCGGTCACGGCTGGTTCTATCGGAAGACCGAGCCCTTCTTCGTTGCGCTTGACACCGGGTATCGCGGCGTGCTGAAAAGTTTCATGAAAAGGCGGTGGGTGGCAATCCCCATCGTGCTGACCTGCTTCGGGCTAATAGGCCTCTTCTGGATCATTACCCCGAAGGAACTCGCCCCGCTTGAAGACCGGAGCCTCTTCAGGCTCAACGTAACCGCGCCCGAAGGCACGTCGTATGACAATATGGAAAAATTCGCCGACCGCCTGGCAGGCTATGTCGCCGATTCGGTCCCGGAGAACGTGGCAAATATTGAAATCGTTGCGCCGGGCTTCGGCGGCGGCGCGGTCAACTCCGCTCTCATACGCACGTCACTCAGCGATCCGTCCCAGCGCAAACGGTCCCAGCAGCAGATCGTCGACATGCTCAACAAACACCTGGGAAGCTTCAACGATGCGCGCATTCTTGCCATCCAGGAACAGACGATTTCGGTGGGGTCGGGAGCGCGCAACTCCCTGCCGGTACAGTTTGTCCTGCAGAACAATGATTTCGACAAACTGCGGGAGTACCTGCCGAAATTTCTCGAAGAGGCGAATAAGAGCCCGGTGTTCCAGGGCGTCGACTACAACCTGAAATTCAATAAACCGGAACTTGATATAACCATCAACCGGGAAAAGGCGGCCGAGCAGGGGGTGTCGATGATGAACATTTCCCAGACACTGCAGCTTGCGCTCAGCGCCGACCGGATCGTGTATTTCATCATGAACGGGTACCAGTACTCGGTAATCGGCCAGGTCAACATCGAAAAACGCGACCGTCCGCTCGATCTCTCGGCATATTATGTCCGCAACGCCAACGGCACGCTCATTCCGCTCGATAATTTTATCACCATGGAGGAGAAAACCATTCCTCCCCAGCTGTACCATTACAACCGGTACAAATCGGCAACCGTTTCCGCCGGCCTGGCTCCCGGCAAAACGCTCGGGGACGGCATCAAGGAGATGGAGGCCATTGCAAAGCGAACCCTTGACGGCAGCTTCACCACCGCACTTTCCGGCACCTCGCGCGATTTCGCGGAGAGCTCTTCGAATTCGGGGTTTGCCCTGGGCCTTGCCATTGTGCTCATATTTCTCGTGCTCGCGGCGCTCTTCGAGAGTTTTATCGATCCGCTCATCATCCTGATCACCGTTCCGCTTGCCTTTGCGGGAGCGCTCCTGAGCCTCTGGATGTTCAACCAGACCGTCAATATTTTCTCCGAGATCGGCATGATCATGCTGGTGGGCCTGGTGACGAAAAACGGGATCCTGATCGTCGAGTTCGCCAACCAGCGGCGCAAGGCGGGACTGGGCAAGATCGATGCGGTCATCGAGGCGTCGGCGCTCCGTCTGCGGCCCATATTGATGACCACCCTCGCGACCGCGCTCGGTGCGACACCGATCGCCCTTGCGCTCGGCTCAGGAGCAAAGAGCCGCGCACCGCTCGGGATCGTGGTCATCGGCGGGCTCATCTTTTCGCTCATGCTGACGCTCTTCGTGATTCCGGCGATGTACTCATTCATGTCAAGATCGAAGAAACCGAGGATAGAAGGATAAGCTTGACACCCGTGGCTTTGGTGGGGGAACCGCCTACGGC
>PLTF01000088.1:0-26832 GCA_003164335.1 Fibrobacterota bacterium | reverse complement strand
CAACGCCCTCTTTTAGGGTAGAAAAAAACAGAGAAGAAGAAGGCTTCGGGCTTCAGAAAATGGTATCAAAATTATCTCTTAAATAAAAGGGCGACCGCCGGTAGCCCCAACAGTATTAGGAAATCATTTATGTTCTTTCTACCTAATGGGAGCGTTGCGGGGGTGCGAGAGCGTCTGCGGAACGCAAGCATCGCCGCAAGGTTTGGACTTTTTTGCTTTTATAACACCTCTCCGGGCGGAGAGGTCCGGCCGCTTTGGGCCGGGGTGAGGTAAGGGGTGTGGCTGAAGACGCGGCTTTGCGCGGCTTCAGCTCAGGGGGAACCCGCGAAGCGAGGTTCCCCCCTCAGAAGAAAGACTTGCATGAACTATAAACTCATATTTGCCACTATTACTTTCTTTACCGTTACGGCTCAATCCTATTCTCAGGATCTCCTGACGCCCGGCGAAGCAGTCGCTCTGGCACTGCAGCATAATTTTCATATCCAGACGGAGAAAAACAACGCCGCGGTCGCCGGCATCAACAATTCTGCCGGAAACGCCGGCATGCTGCCGGTTGTCCAGGCAACGGTCAACGGAAGCCTTTCGCTCTCCTCCAACGATACAAAAAGTGCACCGGCTAAAAGTCCTGTGGTGGAATATTCCAACGATACCGGGACCGTGTTCAATCCCGAGGTCACGCTTACCTGGACCCTGTTCGACGGCATGCGGATGTTTGCGGAGAAGTCGCGCCTCAAGCGGCTGCAAGATATAAGCTCGCTTAACTACCGTGACACGCTCCAGACCGTCGCGGCCCATACGATAACCGCATATTACGATATCGTCAGCGCGCAGCAGCAGCTTGCGGGAATCGAAAAGGCCATCACCCTGTCCGAGGAGCGGGTCAAGATCGCGGAGAAGCAGTTTGAGGTCGGTTCTGCCTCCAAGGTGGACTTCCTGCAGGCCCGGCTCGACCTCAACCAGCAGAAGAGTTCGCTCCTTGCGGAGCAGGATCTCATCATCCAGAAGAAAATCGCCCTCAATCTCCTCCTGACACGGCCGCCGGAAACGGCTTTCGCTACCGTCGATTCCATTCCGGTAAATTATACCCCGCCCCAGCGCGGCTGGGCGGATTTGCAGGCGGATAATTTCGAGGTCATCGCCGGGGTCAAGAGCGTCGAAGTTGCGGAGCTCGAACGGAAAAAGGCCCTGGCCCAGTTCCTGCCGACGCTCGACTTTTCGGCGGGCTATGCGCTGGACAACCAGCAGTATACGGCCGGTTCGACCCTCCTGGACAAAACCTGGGGCTGGAGCGCCGGTCTCGCGCTTTCAGTACCGCTCTTCAACGGCTTCAACACTGTTCATGCGCTCTCCATCGCCGACCTCAATGTATCGAACTCACGGATTGCACTCGACAACACCCGGCTGCGGATTCGGTCGGCCTGGTTCCAGGCGCAGAGCGACTTTGAAAAAGCCCTGGAGGCGCTGAAACTCGAGGAGGAGAATATCGGGGTTGCGGATGAAAACGTGAAGATCGCCCTCGAACGTTTCCGCCTTGCAGAATCCACCTCCATCGAAATGCGTACGGCAGAAGTGAGCTACGTTGACGCAATCACCAGGCTTGTCACGGCGCGGTTCAATGCAAAGGCAGCGGAGACGGAATTGTTACGAATTCAGTGTGAGCTGGTAAAATAAGGAATAGAAGTTACTGCTCAGGTGGGGGAACCTCGCTTNNGCCGCGTCTCCGACACACCCCTTCCTGCGGAAGTGCGAGGCTATGCCTGCCTCGCTATGCTCAGCAGGCGCTCTCGCACTCCCGCAACGCTCACAGTAGGTAGAAAAAACATGGAAGAAAGAAGGCTTCAGGCCTCAACTTTAGAAACTGATATCAAAATGATCTTTACTTATTGCCTTTTAATGTATTTTCTACCATAAAAGAGGGCGTTGCGGGAGGGGAAAGGCGTTTGCCGAAGGCAAACATCGCTTTCCCCTTCCGCAGGAAGGGGTGTGTCGGAGACGCGGCTTTGCGCGGCTCCGACCAGGGGGAACCCGCGTAGCGAGGTTCCCCCACCTGAAGCATTAATTATTATTCACGTCTCTACTATTTCTTTCCTACGGTTATCAAGGCCCGCATTTCCTGACGAATCCCCTCCGCTTCACGATTTTTTTGCAGGGACTGGAATACCATTTGTTTATATCGATAGAGCGCATCTTTCCCCGCCTGCTTTTCTATTGATTCAAGGACAGACCGTATGCCGTGCGACCATTGCGCCGACCACCACTCTTCCTCATCGCGATAGAAGAATATCCCCGTCTCAACACGGACGGAAATATCGGAAAACCCGGCTATTGCCAGATTTTTGCGGATTTCACCTTCCGAATCGAATCCTTTAGGAAGCATGCGGGTTGCCTCCTTTGCATTTATAGCATATGGCAATGCGGCCAATGCATCGCAGATCGTCTTTCTTCGCATTTCCATTCCTTCCCAGGTAGAAATTGCGATAATCCCGCTTGCCTTCAGCACCCGGAGGGCTTCCTTCAGCGCAAGAATGGGGTTGGGGCAGAAAAAAATTCCGAATCCGCACAGTACATAGTCAAATGAATTATCGTCGAAATGAAGATTTTCGGCATCCATGACCACCGTCTCGATGGTTGAGCAGCCTCGTCCGGCAATCTCCCGGTTCAGGTGGTCGACCATCGACCGGGAAATGTCAATGCCGACTGCGGAACCGGTCGGACCGGCAAGCTCCGCCGCAGGGAAAAGCACCGCACCGCGGCCACAGGCAAGATCCAGGATCCGGCATCCGGGAAGGATTGCAGCAGCATTTACCAATGCGTTTCCGAAAAGAACGAATGTCTCAGGGCCCACGGTGCCGTAAATCGGGGCAACTTTATTGAAAAGCTCTCCGATTGCTTCTTTTCCGCAGGGAACATTCATGAGGTATCCCCTTATAGATTTGACTCAATAATTGAATTGCAGTCCAGCGCCCGCCTGATAAAGATTTACTGTTGATGGTTTCAGTTCATGGGCGATATCGACGTTTGCGTTCAAGCGGAGCCAGGTCCAGGGGTCGGCGAAGAGAGTGGCGGAAAAAACGGTGCGGTCGCGGTCGAAAACCTCAAACCGGTAGGATTTGTCGTACAAATCGGCTGCGTTGATAACCGTGCCGTCGGACAAGGTGTCCAGGACCGTGGGGGATTGGTTGTACGTGTCGTAATAACTCGATCCCGGCCCCTCCCCTTTCCAGATCTGCCGGACCGACAAGCCGCCGCCGAGGAACGCTGAAAATCGACCGGAAAGATCGATCGTCAGTTCGCGGGAGTGCGGCCCGAGCTGGTTCCCGAGCACCTGGCCGAAGTTGACGGGATAATTCCGGGGCTGGTTGGTCAATGCCGCAGTGGTATATACCCAGGGATCGATCTGGAGGGCCTCAACCCGCAACAGCGACAGTGACAGCCACGGCAGCGGGTTGAATACCTTGAGGCCGACAAGGCCTCCCCATTTGTCGTCGAAGTTGTTGTCATTCACGAACCCGGTGAGGTCTTCCATGTCGTCGATGACGATCTCCCCGTAGGCGGCGCACCGGCTGCAGAAGCGCGACTGGAAATCGAAGGACATGATTTCGTTATCGTGGTCGCCGAGGATGTGCTCGGAAAAGTAAAAGGGGAGAAACGGCATGCAGTAAATCGGTTCGAACTCCTGGTCATCGGTAACGATTGCATCGGAATAGCCGATCGAAAATGCCGGCGATGGGGTAAAGGTAAAGTGTTTGGCATAGACTACCCGGTTCTCGGCGTAGGAATCGGCGATCAGTTTTCCCAGGACAAAGGAGTAATTCAGCTTCCCGATGGTTTTGTCGAGCTTTATCTGCTGGAACGGCTTTCCGACACCGGAAAAAATCATTCCTTCAGAATCGTCGTACCCCCACGAAACCCGGTCGTCCCCTATTTTGAGATCGAACCATGGCGTGGGAAATTTCATGTAGGCCGTAAAATCGTCGTATCCCATGAGGTGGCTTGGCCCGCCGTTCTTGCCGAAAATCTGCGAATAATTTTCCCCGGAGTAGGGAGTGTTGGTTTTGACCCACTCCCGGAGCGAACTGTACTGGGTGCTGATGCTTCCATCGACATACGTCGCCACATTGCCGAGCAGCGAGTAGAAACGAAGCCCCCCGGTGGATTGGTTGACTACTTCCCGGTGATGGTTGACGCTGTCGACACCGGCCGCCGTAAACCCGGGAATGGAAAAGTTGCTGTCCTGAACAGCGAAAACCGTTGTAACATAGGGGACGGCGTACGTGTTCCACCCGTTGAAAAAAATCTGTCCGGGGATGGTCCGGTCCTGGTGATTATCCGGACCGATCCGCGCAAATTGCCTGAAGTAAAATTGGTTGATGGCGGTGTCGGTAATGAGCCGGTTGCGCGCGGCATAAACCAGGAGCGAGCAGACCTGCGCTTCGGTATAGGGCCTGCTTGACAAGCTGATATCGCCGACCCGTCCGGGGAAATCGATCATGCCCAGGTAGTCATACACCGGGTGATGGAGGGGAACATCCCACGACGGGGCACCGGACGCGCTGCCAGTCATATTACCGAAGACACCGAGAAAAACGGCAATAAATCCGGCAGCCCGGAAATGCTTCAATGGAAGGTTATTCATTACGTGGAGCATCTCCCCCGCATTCGGCTGAACGGGTGATAAACATTCCGGAGGCCGCGTTGTGCGGCTTTACGGTGCACATCAAATAATTTATACAAAATACCTTTTTCTGTCTGTCGGGGGCAATTGATGACGGTCCGCAGGCAGAGGTTTTGGCAACGGTATCGATGAAAAAGGTAAATTATAGAGAAGAATCAAGGATAGCCGACCATCATGGCAGAAAAGCCACCCTTAGTACTCCATATCTGCTGTGCCCCGGATGAGGCATGGGTCGTGCATACCCTTCGCGACCGCTACAATCTCACCTGTTTTTTCTGCAACCCGAATATCGCGCCGGAGCAGGAGTACCGTCTGCGCGCCAGGGAGGCCGGTCTGGTCGCGGCACACTATCTGGTTCCCTATGCCGAGGATGACTACCTTCCCGACTCGTGGGAGTGCGCCGTTGCCGATGCCGCGGAGACACCCGAGGGAGGCGAACGGTGCCGCCGGTGCTTCACGCTGCGGCTCAGCCGAACCGCCGCATTCTGCTGCGCTCGCTCTTTGCCGGCTTTTACGACGGTCATGAGCGTAAGCCCGCACAAAAGCATCCGGCTCCTGAACGAGTGCGGACAGGCTGTTGCTGCGGCCTGGAACCTGACCTGGATGCCCTTCGACTTCAAGAAACAGGACGGGTTTCGGAAAAGCACGGTGCTCAGCAGCGAGCTTGGCCTCTATCGCCAAGACTACTGCGGTTGCCGGCTAAGCAAGGAGGAGCGCAACCAGCGAACGGCTGCGCGGCTATTGTCCCTCGCCCCGTAAGCCGGGCTCTTGCTCGTCCCGGCCGGAAGGATATATTTTGGATACTCTTTCGGGGCGTGGCGCAGCATGGTAGCGTACTTGAATGGGGTTCAAGTGGTCGCTGGTTCGAATCCAGTCGCCCCGATTACTTAAAATGCAATAAAACCCTTATTTTACAGGGGTTTCACCGCTATTCTCTCGGGGAAAGTTTTATACTGGAATAGCTTGCTTTATGCTGGATTTTCCCGCATTTTTCCCGCACGAGTCCCGCAAAAGTCCCGCAGCGGTTTACTCAGGCTAACCTACCAGGCGGAGAAGCCGGTCATCGGTAATGGTAACGTAGTGGTCGTAATGCGTGGAACTCTGGGTATGGTCACCAGCCGCCATTGCAGCGGCCGGGTCTTTGGCGTCCCAGATCGTAAGCCGGGTTCGGCGTAGAGCATAAGGGGTAATGCCTCTTCCGGTCAATCCTGAACGTCGTACAGCCCCGTCAAAGGCTTTTTTAATGCTTCCCCTACGTCCCTCCCCTGCCGGCGATGGGAAGACCAGACCGCCCGTTTGCGGCAAGGAACAGAGAAGCGCATAAAGCTTTTCAGAAACAGGAACTGTCCTGCCGTCCCGCGTTTTCTCCGCCTCTGCCGGGATTCGAATCACTCTCCGGATAAAGTCTATCCAGCCCCAACGCATCTGAAAAACTTCCGAAGGCCTCATTCCGGTTTCGTATAATGTCACGATAACGGGCTTCAAGTCGTCACCTGCGGCATTATACAGCCGCTGCCACTCGTTGCCGTCCTCCCGGCCTTCATCAAGGTGAATCTTTTTAGGCCTCGACTGCTCCACCTTCTCAAACCCTGCAATCGGATTGGCGAGTATATAACGGTTCTTCCTCATCCAATTGAGCGCAAGATTGAGCTGGTCAAGTTCCGCCTGAATGGTCCGGGGCTTGATCGGCGTACCGTAGCGCGTTTTCTGTCCCGCGCGGTCCCGCTTGTACTTCTCAACATGCGCAATCGTAAGGTTCTTCAGAGGAATCGGACCGAGCATTTGATCGATTCTGGAAAGAAGATACCTTGCGTTTTTTGCGCTTGCGAGGTGCTGCAGTTTATCGCTCCAGTAGGTATTTAATGCTGCCGTCACTGTCAAAGAACGGATCTGCTTTTCAGGAAAATAGCGGCCTTCAAGCACCGCCGCCGTTTTTTTGCTGAGCACCTGTTCCGCGAATTTCAGCGATACCGGACCGCAGTTCTCATAGACCCTGACGCCATCGACTACCTTGTCTATGATCTTAGCGCCGTTCCGCTCATAAATGCCGCGTATCGGGGTGCTCCTCATCGTTCCCATAGTCGCACTCCTTTTCGATGGAGTGCGGGAACGCGGGAACGACCTGAACAGGTTCTGCCGTTCAATAAATTAATTTCCGGCACACCGGGCACAAGGCCCGTTTTTTTGACCCGCTCGACCTCCTCGGGATCGAAGCGAAGCGCCCGGCCGAAATGCCTGGCCTGCAGCGCGCCCTGGGTCGCCCAGCGGTAAATTTGCTGCTCGCTGAAATTCAGCTCATGGGAAACTTGTTTGACTGTTAAAAGCATTTTTCAAATCTCATCGGCCCCGCCGTTCAAAATGTACAGCGCTGCCCGGACGCCGCGCGGTTCTTCAGGTAGGATGCTTTTTTCCAGATTCAGGAGCCGCGATTCGAGTTTATTCATTTGCGTCTCCCCTGATTTTTGGATAACTGCATCTCAATCGCCTCGACCCTTGCCTCGATCACCGTATCCCGTGAAATCTGCACGTAGTTAATCAACAGGTAGCACAGATCTTTTGCCAGCCGTCCGCCGACTTGGCCTTTCTGCAAATCAAAAATCAGGCGGGACAGAAGCCGCTGCGCGTCGGCAATGGTTTTAATCTTGATAGGCCGCACCCAATGGGGTATACCCCCGCCGCCAGTCATATTTGACGGGGCTTCCGTGCCATTAGACCCGTCATTTAGTGAGGGTTTCGAGCACACTGCGGGGGATTTTTCATTGTTTTCCATGTTTTTTTTCCAGTTAAATCATAGCGGTTTCCAAAACCCGTTCAGCGGTTTGCGGGGTTTGCGGGTTCTGAATAGGCTTTTGGGGGAAATCTCGCGTAGAAGAATTTATAGGGGACTTTTGTGTTAAAGCCGTTTCAGTACCCGCAATACCCGCAGGAGTGAACTCATAGATTTTTGTTTTTGAATGACGGTCGGTTTCTTCGCGGGCATTAAAAACGGCTACCAGATGCGGCCACAGGTCCTTCAGCCGTTTCCCTAATCTCTTTGATGTCCATTTTCCGGCAAAAGCGCAGTCAACCTCGGTGATTTTATCAAGTAGCTCTTTGGCCGTTCCGTGAAATGGTTCATTTTTGCAAATTTCAAGGAGTGCTGCGCCGACAGGGTTATTTTCGATATTGAACAGGCCCTTATCTGCTTCCGCAGCCCGCTGCGCGGCAATCGCCTCGGATTCCATCCCCATCGCTCGGCCAAGCTTAACGGCAAAGGTCGCAAAATCAGGATGGCGGGAATTCAAGCCTTCCGGGATGGGTTTTTGGTCTTTGAGCGCCTCGCTTAATATTTGCGCGATCCAGCTCAACCCCGAATCCCGAATCGCGGCGATTTCATCCGATAGGGCTGATTCCGCAGTTGTGCCAATTCGTCGATCAAGGCGCACGACGAGCAGGCGGTCCGCGAGTCCGGGATCAGACCCGAAAGCCGGGTTTGCACTTGTTATGGCTATCCACGAACGTGCCTGAAGCGATATCCGCGTCGCATCGGTGTATAATTTCCTTTTTTCACTTGTTCCGCCGGTGGCCGCCGCAGCCAGGGCATCGGGCAGCCAATCGGTGCGAGTATCACAATTGTCAAAGCAGGTCAAACCGCCGCTATCGATTGCAGCCCAAAAATCTTTATCCCCATCTCTTGCCGGAAGAGACGCAATTCGTGGGGGAATTCCGTAAAGTTCAAAAACGCCTATAATCAGACGCGTTTTCCCCGAACCTATGGTGCCGGTAAGGCATAAAGGCGGCTTCGTCCGCTGATCGGAGGGCAGGCTGATAACCCATAGCATGAATAACATTCGCCCATGAGGTGCGGTAATTTGAATATTCCTGAACAGTGAACAGGTCTCGAAGGGGTTTTCAGGCTCAGTCAAGTGCCACTCAGGGAGAGTATCGCCTGCGAATATAACGCCGTCGGTTCCGTTATCGACGAGTTCGACACCGGAGGCGGAAATCCGCGCCATCCGGCCTGGTCCACAGGATAGATAAATGTGGCCGGGACGAGACGCCCAAAACTTTTCCGGTTCAATCAGCGCTGATCGGTCGGATAATCCTTCAACCTCGACCGCCGCAAGAACGAATTTAAAGACGGTCTCTGCCCTGTTGATGCCCAAAACTTCAGATATCCAGCCCGTGAAATAATCACCTTGAACAGGAAGCAGTATTTTTCTCTTAGAGTCAAAAAACATCACCTCTTTGAATTCCCGGCGGGCAGTTTTATAAAACTTGCCCAGTCCATGCAACCAGGCAACTACCTCGCTGCCAATAAGCCGATTGCGTTCGGTTGCAGACAGACCCCTGGTAATCATGATTTCATAAAGCCGGGCGCGGATTGCATCAGTTTCGCTGCTTCCGGTTTTTTTGAAGGGCATTGCATTTGCTGTTTTGCTGCCAGATGCAGATTGAACCGGTGAATAAATAGTAGTGCATCCGGCTATGGCTTTTTCAATGGTTCGCCGTCCGTAGGTTAAGCCGGCGCCTGAATTGGCATTCCATTTTTCGCGCATCAATCCGGATTGCCTGAACATGACATCCATTTGATGCGCATCCTTGCCGGTCCAGAAGGCCAGATGAGCGCAGAGCGCCATATCAGCCGATGAATCATCCTCACAGTGGGCGGAGGTATCGCCAGCCCATAGAGCCTGAATTTTTGCGCCGTTTTTGCTTTGAAACATTTTGCGGAGGAGCGCATCACCGCTCAATGCAGGCGGTCGCGGATTATTGTTCACGGCAGGTGCGGGGTTTTGCGGCAGCGCAGGCTTGCCCGGTTTTCTCGCCCGGCACATTTCATAAATCCGGGCAACTTCTTCATCTGCCAGCGTTCGGAAGGGGCAGTTAAGGTCAGGGTCCGGGTTCCCCGTTACTGTGAAGTATCGTGCCCGGTCATAAATTTCCGCATCGTTGAATTTGCCGCTTGGTCCCGGTAGCTTGCCCCCAAAAATGATATGGAGGCCGGTAAGGCTTGGGGATATTTCGGTATAGCTGGCGCATATAATCGCAATATCCCGCGCCCACCTGGCGAGCTCTCCATCGGTAATGCAATGATCCATGTCCAACAGAATGATGCCGGATGGTTCCTTTCCCGCCATGAACCCGATACCATCGGCCTGCGGTGCTGCCTGTAGCGCCGTTTCGAAATCGCTCCACGTTGAGGGGTCATTGGGTTTTGCGCGAATGCTCGGGCTCATCGCCTGATAGGGAACTTTCGTTTCCTTGCCGTCGCGGGTTTCAAGTCGCCAGAGAACCCAATGGGAAAGGGAGCGCAGCTCGGGGGGAATAGTTTCGAAGATCGTGCCCATACTGCCTTAAGGTTTTCTAAAAAGCCGCGGAAGATCATCGGCGAATTGCCGAATTAGACGGAAAGCCTTGCTCTGGCATCTGCGCAAGGTTTCCGAAACGATGTAATTTTCTTCCGGAGTTGATTCAGAATTTGACGCCCCCACTTCCTCCAGCATGATAAGGGACGCCTGTTCTGAAAACCCATTGCGGAGCTTCTCTGCAAGCCCGTTCGCAAAAATGTCCGACACCACCTCAAGCCTGCGCCCGATTTCCATTTCAATTGCTGATTGGCTTTTGGAATGCTGAAAATCCATACTACCTCCTATCAATATTAGGATTCCTCATTGGTTAATTTTTCAAAAAGTTCCTTGGAGCCGCCGCCGTAAAACCCCTTCTTTGTGCGAATAACCGCTTCTATTTCCTTAACTTTCGCCTCTAATTCTTCGACTGAAGAAGTGGCATATTCTTTTTTTTCAAGGTCTGATATTCTTCTATCAAGTTCCTCGTCACTCAATTTACGAATTTGATTATGAATGCAGTGGTCGCAATCCGGCAAAATAGCCTTCTCAATATTTTTTATCCTTGTGGTTAATGCTTTCATTTTTTCGCCCCTTCCTGAAGCCGCTTTTCCATTTCCAACCGTGCTTGTCCGAACGTCAATAGTTGTAGTGGCGCTGCCTCAGAGTCGGTTTATATAACGCTGCAAATCTTGCTCAATGCGCTTCATGAGCTTGTCTAACTCAGCCTTGAATCGTTTTTGCACTTCGGCGACGATAAACTGTATTTCCGTCTCGCTGAAATTCGGCTGCGCTTGGTGATGGTGGTGGAGTGCTCCGTCTCTAAGGTGTGGCATATTTACACGAAAATGAATGTCGTGGGACATAATAAATCTCCTTCGTTAAGGTGGAATGCCGCTTATTTCGGAAATTCTATCTGGATGGTCTCGTCCAGATGCTGGATGAAATAATCCAGTGCAAGCCGGACCTCAAGGCGTATCTCAGCTTCAATTTCCAAGGTCCTCCAATCGGCCCGCGAACGCGGATGCGGTATGAGCTTCTGCGCCCAATCAGGCAGAATGACGTGATGAAAACGATGCTTTTTTGTCATAATCCCGCCTTTTTGCATAGGTTTAAGTTTGCGCTACGCTCTTCTATCATCCGCTGAATCTCCCGGCAGTTTCTGCGCTGCAGAGCGCGGCTTCATCATTATCTCGAATCTGGTCGCAAAAAACGCCACATTTACCACTCCCATTTATTTTTATTGGACAAAAAAAAGCCCTCTGATGTAATATAACACCAAAGGGCCATTATTTAAAAATTATAATTGCCAGCAAATCAAGATTTTTTCACATTTTCTTCACATCCTTTTCACAAAACATTCACGATATTCACAAAACATTCACAAAACTGTTTCGGCGATAGCGTCAATCGCATTTTTATACTGCGCATATTTTGAACACGTAGGATCGATCCGGCACCGCCTGTTATCTATTTTTTTTAACCATGCCAACTTAAGTTTATTTTGATACCAATGCCTGAAATTAGAGCCTTCCTTTTTCGCTTGTTCCGGATAAATAATCTTCATTAATTGTGATGTTTTAACAAGCGGCCAATTTAATGTTGACCTTATCTCAAGAAATTTATCCCGACATTTTTTATAAGCCGCTTTTGCTTCACTATGCAACATCTTGGCCTTGTCTAAAAAATCAAATTGCTCGATGATTCGATCAAGTACTTCTATGTGGTTCTTGGAATACTCTACATCTTTGCTTCTTTCCTTATTTGAAAGTATTAATTCTAATGTCGGATTTTCTCTAAAAAGAAGCTGAATCGTTTTTAATATCTCAAGCATAAGATCATGGCTTTCATCGAAGGCCGCTCTGGTGACGCTTAAATCAGTCATAATTTGTTCAATATCTTGTTTGGGCAGTTCACTCATAGATCTCTTGCCCCCTTCCGGGCTCTTCCGCTATGAAGAGAAAAGAGAAGGCGCGCGCGGAAGGATACGCTCTTGCCCTGCCTTCCCGCCTCTTTCCACAATTGCGATTTCATCGGGAGTCAGACAGCACGGCGCGCCGCGATCCGGCCTATTCAAATTTCACCGCCGGAAGATTCTCGACGATCTCCACCGTTTTGACGCTGACGTTTATTATGCTCAGCAACAAATCCAGAATATACCGGGGTTTATCAACTTCTTTCGCCCAATCGTTCGGATCATTCTTTATGCCGCTCTCTTTATGGGTGGTTACCTGATACCGCTCCATAATCCATTCTATGGCGCTTTTGCCATTTACGACATATTCATAGGCTTTTGCCGGTATGTTCTCAATGATAATCTTACTGTTGAAAATAATGGTGTCCTTCCGTTCTTTCTTCGGGAACCTCATTTTATCTACTTCATAAAAACCGCCATTGGCTCCCGATACCTTCACACCCTTATAAGCTGGCACTGATTCGTAGTTTATATGAAGTTCGGCAAGTTCTCTGCCTGCTTTGCTGAATTTCCAGAAGTCGCGGGGCTCTTCGACCAAGGGGAGACGGGGAAGCGTTTTCTTGAGGTCATTGGCAAAGGTCTTCCGATAGGTGGGGGCATGGAGAAAACCATAAACATAATAGAAGATGTCTTCTTTGGTGACGGCTTTGCCATACATGGCGCGGGCACGGTTTAAGATGAAATCCGATACTCCATCGCGGCGTATATGTTCGCTGTCTCCGGCTGCGTCAAAGAGTGTAGGTTTTTGCTTTTCGCGGGATTCGTAGAAGTAAAGAGGAAAGCATTGTGTGCCCGCATCCAGACAGTTTAAATCGGTGATATTATCAGCAATAATAGTAGAATTTTCTTTGGTTCCACCAATACCCGAAATACAGATTACAAGGTTTTGGGTTTCGGAGGTGGGAAACAACTTCGGAATTTGATAAACCATTTCATTTAAATTTCTTGAAAAATAAAGGAATTGTTTGAAATATGGTCTGTAAATGCTGAACACCATATTTTTTGATTCAAATTGATATTCTTTCCCTTTTTCGGCATCCCATACCAACGCCCTTGTCCAACTAATTTTATTTGAATCGTAATCCAGATATTTGTTACTATCCAATTTAGGGTTTTTTGAAAGAGCCCTGACTAAAGCGCCGGATTGTGCATTGTAAAAGCATAGAGTTTTTTGAATATTGTTCTTCAAAGTTTTTTTACATGAATTATAGCACCATGCATCCCGCTGAGTTTTAACCCCATTGGAATAAAAGGGAATAAAAAAAGTAGACTTGTTACTTTTATCATCCTTATCACCCATCGCAATAAATGTCCCAAAAGCCTCATTCCGTTGACTTATCCAATCCCCATGCTCATTCGGTTTCAGCACCTTCCAGCTCATTTCAGGATTTCCAACAGATTGAAAATCCTGTACGATTTTGAGTTTCTGTTCCCGGTTCAAATAATCGCCGATGTCATGGTAGTAAATGGTTGCCTTTTGGTTCTCCTGCTTAGGCTTTTTCACGAGTAAGGTAATGGCAATCGGGGTACGTGAACCTGAACCGAAAATTTTTCCGCCTTCTTTTCGGGATAGTTCACCGCTCGTTCGCTGGTTCCCTCTCAAATTAAAAACATAGATTGCCGAAAATTCCTTCTCCAGGCATTTACGAAAGCCCGCCATTGCATTACCGTCAACCCATGCGCCATTTGATACGAATGCAATAATACCACCGTTTTTATCCAGTCGGTCGGCACTCCATCGGAAAGCCTTTATATATGAATCATACAGAGAGTTCTTGTTCGTCGCATCCGTTTCCTTTGCATACGTTTCCGCAATCCGTTCTTCCAGATTCGGGTAACTCTGATTCTGCGCATTATCATTAGCGGATTTTTGCCCCACCGAATACGGCGGATTCCCCATAATCACCCTGAGAGGAGCCTTTTTCTGCCTGTTTACCCGCGCGCTATTTTTCTCGAACAGCTTTTTGAGCGAAGGCGCAATCGGCTTGCTTTCGTCATCTGTCTCCCCAAGCTGAAAAGTATCCGTCAAACAAACGCCATCAAACGGCTGATATTCCTTTGATCCCATTATATCGTGGTAGGCATTTTCGATATTCACCGCCGCGATGTAATAAGCCAGGAGAACGATTTCATTGGCGTGAAGCTCGTTTTTGTATTTCCTCGGCAAATCCTTAGTGTCAATGAGTCCGCTTTGCAAAAGCCTTGTGACAAAGGTCCCGGTTCCGGTAAAGGGGTCGAGTATCTGAACATTTTCGTCGCTTATCGTGCAATCGAACTCTTTTTCAAGGATGAAATTCACTGAATGAATGATGAAATCCACCACCTCCACCGGCGTATAAACAATGCCAAGCCTTTCCACCATTTTAGAGAAGGCGGTTTTGAAAAACTTGTCGTACAGCTCAATGATGATCCGCTGTTTTCCCTCGGCGTTGTCGATGCCCGCCGCCCGCATTTTTACCGATTCATAGAACTTGTTCAGCGTCTCGGCGTCCTTCGCTTCCGCCTGCTCTTCAAGCAGATCAAGCATGGTCTGCATTGAAACCGAAATCGGGTTATTCTTGACGAACGAATAATTCTCAAATAGCGCATCAAATACCGGCCTGGTAATGATATGCTGAGAAAGCATTTCGATTGTTTCGGTTGCGGTGATCGATGGATTGATATTCCTTTGCAGTCCCGCGAGAAAATCATCGAAGGTTTTTTTGTGGTCGGTGTTCTCTTGAATCAGGCGGGTAATGCGTTTCTTCTGCCGTTCGGCGATTTCAGCGACGCTATGCGCCCACTGTTCCCAATAGCGGCGGTCGCCCACCTTCTGCACCATGCGGGCAAATACCACATTCTGAAGCTCTTGAAATTGAAGCGCAAGCTGTTCATTCAGGTTTTTAGAACCCGTGCTGTATTCCGATACTGTTTCTGCAACGGCAACGGGCTTGCCGTCTTCAAAAGTGATTGCCGCCCCTACCACCGAAATTTGCGCGGGGCGTTTATTGTTCAGCTCAATCTTGTTCACGGTTGCATTAAAGCGGTCATCGTGGGCGCGGAGCGCGTTCAAAACGGTCCAGACTACTTTATACCGCTCGTTGTCGTCGAGGGCTTTGTCGGCCTCTATGTTCGCCGGAACCACCACGGGAATAATGATATATCCGTAGTTTTTTCCCGGCGATTTGCGCATTACCCGGCCAACGGACTGAACTACATCTATCTGCGAGTTACGGGCTGAGAGGAACATCACCGCATCAAGCGACGGCACGTCCACCCCTTCACTCAGACAGCGCACATTGGTGAGAATACGGCATTCGTTGCCTTCAATATCTGCTTTCAACCAGCCGAGAAGTTCATCACGGAGCGGCGCGCCCATCGTGCCGTCGATATGTTTAGCGTCAATCGCTACCATATCCCTCTTTTTTTCGGCTGGCAGAGAATTGATATAAGCGCCGGTAATGCTGTTAAAGGTTCTGGTAATCTCTTTCGATGCAGTAATTTTATGGCAGAAGGCGACGGCGCGGCGCATCGGGGCCGGGTCGGTATCTTTGATTGCTCCCTCGTCGCCGATGACCTGCTTTGAAAGCGCATTGATGCAGCCGATGAGCTTCGCATCATCATCGGTCTGAATTTCGCATTCCTCACCGGCAATAATTTTCTGTACCGCCGGAGGGACATCAGGAGCGCGAAGGGTGAGAATAAGCACCTTGTAATCGGTTAAAAGCCCGAGATCCACCGATTTGCCGAACCCTATGCGGTAAATCTCTTCACCGTAGAGGTCGGGGTCATCCATTGAGCAGAGAACCGCATCGGCCTGGGCGGCCTTGCTCTTCGAGTCTTCGCTATAAAGGCGCGGGGTCGCGGTCATGTAGAGCCGTTTTTTCGCTTTCAGGAACTTGTTGTCATGTACCTTCACGAACGCCGATTCGTCTCCATCTTTAACATCGGCAAGAGTCACGCCCGTGGTGCGGTGCGCTTCATCGCAGATAACAAGATCGAACTCCCCGAAGCCGATAGCGGCTTTCAGGAGCTTCTTTTGCGCCTCGGCAATCACCTCGATGGATTGGTATGTCGAGAAAACCACTGTCATGCCTGCCTTGCGGCTTTCGCTGATGAGCCTGAACTGCCTGAGTATAGTTGCGGCATTCGTGGAAGCAGGAAGGGCAAGGTCGAGCGTGCTTGAAGTATCGCCGTCGTCATTTTTGGTTTTTAACCTGGAAACCTCGGGATCGGAGCAGATACATATCGGGTTAATCGGTTTCTTCGCAAACGAACTCCATTCACGCAGGGTTTGACCAAGAAGCGAAATCGACGGTACAAGAAACAGAATCAGACCTTTGCCGTTGGTCTCATTTTCGGCGATCCGGAGCGCGTTGAAGGTCTTGCCCGTGCCGCATGCCATAATGAGCTTTCCACGATCGGCAGTCTTAAAATATTCGTGAGCTTTGTCCATCGCCTCCTTCTGGTGCGGTCTCACATCGCGGGCGATAAGCAGCGCCGCTTCACCGGATACCCCTTTTTCGAGTTTCTTCCAATCAACATGCGCGGCTTGAAGGTCGTGAAGGTTCAGACGGTTGACTGGGGGAGTCTGGTTGCGAAGGGTCTCGTCGGCATTGCCTCCCCACCTGTTGGTGGTGGAAATCCAGAGCCGGTTGGAAAAACCGACGGTTTTCCCCTCGTTGTTCTCAAATGTCCTGCTCGATGTCGAAAGAAACGAATCGACAGCGGCTTTATCTATCGTGGAATCTGCCTGATAACATTTGCACTGAACCGCCCAATAATCGCCATCAACGGTAAGCGCCACGAGGTCGATACCGATATCTTTTCCCCCGAATGCCTGGCGGTGGGGGAAATCATTCCACATCCATACCTTTTTAAACCGGTTCGCATAAATCGGGTCGGTACGTAGATATGCCTGCATGAGCATTTCAAATCGATATCCCTTATCCCTTTCAGAATAAGAAAGGCGGCGATATTTTTCAAGCACTTCATCAAATGTCATAAAATGCCCATTTCTCTAAAGGGGTTTAGGAACTCCTGCCGAAGCTGCGCTTCGTTATAGGTGGAGGCGGTGTAAGAATCCCGGTTCCGGTCGAACCGCTCTACAAGGTCGATGATTGAGGGAGGGGCCATAGGGTAATAAAATACATATCAGGGTTGCCTGTGGCCAAGTGGGAAGAATAACTAATTTTCTCGTAAATTTCCTTCTTTTCCTATCCCATGAGGGTACACAATAAGCATTGTGGTGGAATAAAAAAAGGGACCTGATGCTTCGATGCACCAAGGCCCTGTTTTATCATATATCTTTTACCATTAGATATTTGTGAAATTTAGCTATTAATATTTCTTTATTCAATTGCTGAGAAAACCACATTTCATTCTCGTAATTTCTAGCATTACTTCTAATAATTATGTTCTCATCAGGTCCTTTTACAATAAATTCACTCATTTCACAGCCATCCCATAGAAAAACAGAGAAATACGAGGATTTTTGTTTTTACCTTGCCGCTATTTTCACGAAAATCGGGGTTGCGCACGTTTAATCATTAATCCCTTGAAAACAGAATCGGGTGAGATTATATTAAAAGCCACTCCGGGAACCAGCCATGACAATTATTCGAAATCCCCCCCCCCGCAAATAGCATGCCGGGAAGCATATTCCTTTCTCTGTGGTTTGTTACCAATTTTAGACCGCTCGCCATATATCTTTAATGTAAATAATATATCTGGAAAAACTTTGATAGTGTCCCTACTACAAACATTTTTACAGGGAGGTTTTCAATGAGAGAATGGTTTGCTATGATGAAACCAGGGCTTTTTATTTACGTGGCAGTGGTTGCGGCGGTGATGATTGCGGGTTGTAAGAGCAGCCCGACCGGTGGAGGTAAAGGGGGCGGCGTACCTCAAGCACCGGTCAATCAATCACCGGCGAACGGGGCGATAGGTCAATCGACCTCGCCGACCTTGATCTGGAATGCATCGAGCGGGGCGACCTCGTATGCGGTCGAAGTATCGACGGCAGCGGCATTTTCAACCGTTGTGTCAGATCAGGCCGGTATAGCGGCGACCTCGTATGGGGTTACGGGGCTATCCCCAAATATGACCTATTATTGGCGCGTAAACGCCTCTGACAGCGTGGGAACAAGCGTATGGTCGAATACCTGGAGCTTCATTACTGCAAGTGGAAGCTTCATTCCATCCGTTCCTGCGCTTGCATCGCCTTTGAATGGCGCGACCGGCCAATCGACCTCGCCCGCCTTGATCTGGAATGCGTCGAGCGGGGCGACATCGTATGGCGTTCAGGTTTCCGCCTTGGCGAACTTTTCGACGTTGCTGGTGAGCCATACCGGTGTGACGGCAACGCAAAACGGCATCAGCGGCCTTGCCGGTGGTTCCACCTGCTATTGGAGGGTGAATGCGACTGATGCCGCAGGCACGAGCGCATGGTCGGGCATCTGGAGCTTTACGACGCAGACTATAAGTACTGTATCCGGTATGGCGCATATCCCCGGTGGGACGTTCCAGATGGGAGGAACGCTATATAGTTCGGAGCAGCCGATCCACACGGTGACTGTTTCAGACTTTTACATGGACTCGACAGACGTGACGCAAGCGGATTTTCAGGCGCTGATGGGGGTGAATCCATCTTATTTTAATACGGGTGTTTCGGCTCCGAGAAGACCGGTTGAAACAGTGACATGGTTTGACGCGGTGCTCTATTGTAATAAACGAAGCAAGCATGATGGCAAAGACACGGTGTATTCGTTCAGGGCTATAACAAAGGATTCAATCTGGTGCACCGATCTTATGAATATTGCAGCTGATTTTTCTAAGAGTGGTTATCGTCTGCCAACCGAGGCGGAGTGGGAATATGCGTGCCGCGCGGGCAGCACGACGGATTACTATTGGGGCCAGAGTTATCCCCCGCAGACGACCGCCGATACAGCACAGATCAGTACCCATGCGTGGTGGTATTATAATTCCCCAAATAGCACTCAACCGGTAGCAACTAAACCACCGAACGCGTTGGGTCTGTATGATATGTCTGGGAACGTATGGCAATGGTGCAACGACTGGTATGGGAGTTACAGCAGTGGAAGCCAGACTGACCCGATGGGAGCAGCGAGCGGAAGTTNNCGGGTTTCGTTGCGTTCGGCGGTAAGTTTTTTTACACTTTACACTCTTTCGCTTTTACCCTTTACAATCCGGGCGCGCCGTCAGGCGCGCGTCCGTTTGCGATAAAATTTGAAAAATGAGCAACCAGGAGAATGCCGTCGATGCGGCAAGGAACTTCTGCAAGGTGGTTTTTCTATATGTTGAAAAGATGCCGAAGGGAAGGAAATTCACCGTCGGCGACCGGCTGGTGACGCTTTCGATTTCTTTGCTGGAACAGATTACCGATGCTTATTATTCGCCTCGCGGTGAAAAGGCATCCAAAATAAAACGGGCAAACAATCAATGCGAGACGATACGGCAGATTTTCAGACTGCAATATGAATCCGATGCGCATGACCTGAAAAAACACGAGCACATTTCACGTGAACTCGATAAACTCGGAGGCTTGCTCGGCGGCTGGATCAAATCGATATCCACAGCCTGACTTTGAGGCGGTCGCGGATTTCGGGAACCTCGCCCTTGCTTTCAGGAAAGCTTCGATAGGAAAGAAAAAGCGGGACGACATTGCCCGTTTTTCGATGCACTGGGAATCGGGTTTACTGGCCCTGCGGGAAAATCTCCTCGATGGATCATACCAGCCCCACGGTTATAAAATATTCACGGTGCATGAAAAAAAGACCCGTACCATCATGGCCGCCCCCTTTATCGACAGGATCGTGCATCATGCAGTGTGCAATGTCGTTTCACCGGTTCTTGAACGGTCAATGGTTTCGAATTCTTGCGCGAACAGGCCGGGAAAGGGAACAAAAGCCGGTCTTGAACTTTATGGAAGATATTCACTGCAATACCGCTATGTGTTGAAATGCGATATCCGCCAATACTTTCCCTCCATCGACCGCGATATCCTTTTTGCCTCACTTACCGGGAAAGTGCACGATCTCCGTCTTTTACGGCTGATTGCAGACATCCTGAACGTCGCCCCTTTGACCGAAGCGGAATGCGACTGGTTTCCCGGCGATACGCTGTTTACGCCTTTGGAGCGACGCAGGGGCTTGCCCATCGGTAACATGACCAGCCAGGTATGGGCCAACTGGTATCTGAACGGCCTGGATCACTATGTAATGGATTATCGCGGCTTCGACGCTTATATACGATATGTGGACGATTTCGTGATATTCTCTGACTGCAAGAAATTCCTCAATGCACTCAAGCAGGATATCACTGGATACCTTGAACGGCTTCGCTTGCGGATTCATCCGGAAAAATCGCGCGTATATCGGACATGCGACGGCGTTCCGTTTCTCGGGTTCAAACATTTTCAGGGTTTCCGAACGTTACAGAAAGTGAATATCAGGAGATTCAAACGCCGGACCAGGAGAAAAATAAAAGAAGTCAATGATGGAGTATTGCCGATGGGGAGTTTGAACTCATCCATAGCCGGCTGGTGCGGCCATGCAAGGATGGGAGACACGTATCGGCTAAGAGATTCATTGTACAGGCGTATGGTGCAGTGGAGGGGATCGGGCGAAGCGTTACCGCGTGTTGCGTGGGGGCTCGTGGAACAACAACAACGACAACCTGCGCTCTGCGAACCGGAACAACAACAACCCGAACAACAGGAACAACAACAACGGGTTTCGTTGCGTTCGGCGGTGCCGTGAAATGCCGGAGTCCGGCTGTGGGAACGGTCGGAGGGTGCATAATCATGATACGGCCCGGTTCCCGGTCCTGAACGGTTTTTAAGTTCAGGCCGAATGGTAAAAACGGGCGGCGGGATAGTCGCAAGGCGTGCCGCCGCTTTTTACAAAGGAGATGTCAGATGCCAAATCGTAGTAAATTTACGATATTGAAGCAGGTAGTAGAGAAAATTCCTGGATATTTGGTGAGCAAGCTGGCTCGGGCGCATGGAGTTGAATCGAAGAGCCGGAGTTTTTCGCCGTGGAGCCATGTGGTGACGCTGGTATATGCGCAGCTATCGCATGCGTTGGGCTTGAATGATGTGAGCGATTCTCTGCATAACCATAGCGGTGCCCTGAAAACATTACGGGGAGCGACGCCCCCGAGCCATAACGGATTATCTCATGCAAACAGAGTACGCAATGCGGATATGGCCGAAGAGTTGTTCTGGGCGACCTTGAGAGATATTCAGAAAGAGCATCCTGGATTTGGAATTGGCCGTGCATATTGTGGCTTCCCCCGCAGGTTCAAGCGGATCATCAATGTGGTTGATTCGACGACCATCCGGCTGGTAGCGAATTGTATGGATTGGGCGAAGCATCGCCGAAGGAAAGCTGCGGCGAAATGCCATATGCGGCTGGATCTTCAAAGTTTTCTTCCTCGCTTTGCTGTGGTAAAATCGGCTGGTTCACATGATGCAGCGGAAGCACGGGAGCTGTGCGCTGAAATTCAATCTGGCGAGATCGTAGTTTTTGATAAGGCATATGTGGATTTCGTTCATTTGAACGAATTACAGAAGCGAGGAGTTTTCTGGGTTACCCGCAGGAAAGAAAACATGGTTTTCAGGGTCATAAATCGTCAAAAGAGTACCGGGATGATTAAAATGGATGCGCAGATACGGTTGAAGGTAAAAAAATCCTTGGAACAATATCCTGAACTGCTGCGTTTAATAAAAGCGATGGTAGAAGTTGATGGGAAAATCGTTGAAATGGAGTTTATCACCAATAATCTGAACTGGAGCGCTGGATCGATTTGCGACCTGTATAAGAGTCGGTGGGGTATTGAGGTATTTTTCAAACAGCTGAAGCAGACCTTGCAGCTTGCAGACTTTCTCGGTCATAATGAAAATGCCGTTCGCTGGCAGATATGGACTGCATTGCTGACCTATGTAATATTGCGATTTATTTCTTATATTGGTCGGTGGAAAGGGAGTTTTTCACGCTTGTTTACCATCATACGTGGGGTGCTCTGGAGCCGGTTCGATTTATTTGCAATCCTTAATGAATGCTATGGGACAGCAGCCGGTAATATCCGCATGATTGCACAGCCAGAGCAGCTTTATTTACCAGGTATCAGGTGGTAGCTGTGGGACAGCAGGTGGTCAGAATGAGAATATGTCTGTACCGGTGTATCGATAAAATGATCGAAAAATGGCGAAATCAGGCTGGAATTACGGTTGACTCAGGATATAGGGGATGGGTGTGCACTCATTTCATTAACCCGCCTAACGCATTCTTCAACATAGTCAATTATATCTTGATCAAATAAGAAATATACTGATATGGTAGAGGGCAAATACTTATTTGCAACACCAATCATTCTACGACCTCTTTCTGAGCCTATACCACCGCATGTTATTATATTAACAATAAACATTTTAGTAGCTTCAAATATTTTAAATCTGCGCTCAAACAAATCATATTTTAATTTTTTGTGACTTATTTTCCACTGCTGATAAGCAATGTAGGCAGCAATGCAGCCAATGATAAATGTTGGGATTATTTTTAGAAGTTCAATGGTAGCCTTCAATTTAAAATCATAAAGATCCATTATTTTGCCTTTCAAAGAATATTAAAGAAAGGGCCTTTAAGCTTCGATGCACCACGGCCCCTTAATTTTTTGCTGCTTTTCCATAGGTACTGGCATACCCATCAACCCAGCTTAGTAACTGATGCGCTTTTTCCCTCTATGGCCTTCATGATTCGTTCCATTAATGCATCTTCTCCCCTGTCATTGTTCGAAAGATACACCATCATAAATTGATTTGTAGTGTATGGAATATTCTGAACCATGGAAATTCCAGACAAATGAACTAATACGCCAATTGTGAATTTATCTGTTTCTTTTCGCCATATAGCCTCATATTCTTTTTTGAAAGACTCCATAATTTGTTTTAACCGCGAGCCAATTGCTTGTTCACTCTTAGCAAACAAAACTAATTGATCTGGATTTTGTACTCTCGTTATTGATATAGCCAATATTCCCTTTGACTGTGCTGGTAGCTTAGATGTTTTATACCTTCCATTTAATTGGCTTATAGCATTTTTAAGATTTTTGTCAATTCTATTTTTAACCATTGGTCGTTTACACTCAACAAAGACCTTAAACCCATCAATTTGAAAAGACATATCTTCATCTTGTTTCGACAAAACCAAATCGATTTCTGGACTTTTTAAATGTGCTGCTATATACAATTCAAATATGGTATTTCTGGACAAATTAGAGCTATTGTTTTCTGTTTGATAATTAATCGGACCACAAATTGCCTCTGAAAGTTTTTCTTTTATTATATCATTAAGAGAGGCTTTAAATCCTCGATAAATTGAAAGCAATGCATCGGTTTCAAGAAAAATATTGATAAGCTCTTGATCAATTTTAGGAGCATTAGAGATATCTGCCTGTCGAAAATGATTCGCTACCAATGTTAAAGATTTTTTATAAGTATGTATCCTTGTTTTATCATAGTTAATAGAATTTTCTGATAACCAAGAACAGAATTCATCAAATTCTTTTGAAATTTCTGCGATAGCCCTATATTCAGAATAATTCATAATCATCTCCCCTATCTGGAAATGTCCCAGGTTTAGTTGAAATTGACAAAATCTCCTAAGGCTATAAATTCCGCTACACAGCTCACCGTGTCAAATCTTTTCTGCAACTCCACTATGACCACCTTTCAGTAAGAGATAAAATCAGATGGGTTTGAATCAAAATAGCACCTTTTCGAGCACAGAAGCAACAAAAATCATGCGCTTCCACCCCTTACCCCTTGCCCTATCCGGCCAGCTTTTTATAAGAATCCTCCAAATAACCCTCCATAAGGCCGCCGCCTGCTTCGGGGTTTTATCTTCGAGGAGCTTCCCGACCGTGTTTTTTACGATGTAGTCCACGATATAGGTCGGGGTGTAGAAAACGCCGCCCGCCTTCTTCACTTCCGGCTTATCATCGACAATGGCCCGGTGTCCTGCCGTGAGGCGTATCACCTTGCCCAAAAAATGCTCGTATACATGCCCCAGGATATCGGCCGGGAAGACGCTGAAGGCATAGGGGCAGTCAGGGTAATAAAGGCCGCCTATGATCTCCTTCAGAGCACGGTTCAATTTTTTTAAAGGCAGGGATTTAAGGCGATGTACCATGAACCCGACCCCCGCGCCTTGATCTCTCCATCGTGACCCCGCCCGCGACCGGCACAATGCAGCCGGCGCAGGGCTCTGCGCAGACCGCGTACCTCCCGGCGCGGACGGCACCGCATACCTGCACGCCGCCGCACCTGCCTGCCTGTGCGTGTCCGCACGCAGACAGGGACGCCGGAACAGCCCTGCCGACCACAAGTGGTAGCCTGTGGCCGCCTCCCGCCGTCCATGGCGGGGAGGCTTTTACATAAAAAGTATTAACCGCCCGGCCTGTAATTGTCCTAATCAGGCACACGGTCGGCGCTGGTGCGCCTTTTCACGTGTCGGTTAATTTTTTTATGTAAACTCTCAGTATTATGATGATCCCCCTGCCCCCCCGGGGTTTTTACGTCAAACCAAGTTACAAAGCGCCAATGCCCTGAAGGGCATGCGCTTTTATGCCCGATGGCGTCCGGCTTCGCGGAGTCCTCGCTTTTCCGGAGCCACGGGAAAAGAACGCTTTGGAAGGGGCGCTGCGTGGTGCATGACTTCGCCTTGCCCATGAAGCCTACTCCTTCAGGCGATGCGCCATGAAGGGGTCACACGGGGGGCGGCTCGCGCACTACGCGCCAAGGCAACAGCTTATTAGGCGCTGCTTCCTGGCAGGGGCAGTGCCGCCTCGGGACAGGCCCGCGATCGGCATCCCCTGACAGGGTCAGCGCCTATATATCGCCCCGCCCGTGATCTTTAACCGCCGCTAAAACCCCCACCCCGTTCGCCCGCATAAGACGCGGGCTCCCGTTACCGCCCCCCGGGGCTCCCCTTCAATTTCAAATCTTCAAATTATTGCGGCGGGTTTTATGTCGCCTTCGAAAGAGTTTCATCGTGGGCCCTAATGATACAGGAGTGCGAAGGAAATTACTTTTGAACAGCATAAATGCGGAATTCGAGGACCGCCTTGGCTGGGATAATAGGCGGCGGCACGCATCTCTGCTATCCCGCCGCCCGTTTTTACCATTCGGCCTGAACCGGAATGCTATTCAGGACCGGGAACTGGGCCGTATATGGAATTCGCTCTCTCCCGTCATTCCCATGACGGAACTCCGGCTTATCCATGTACCGGGGACCGCACACCACCCGAAAACCGTTGTTGTTGTTCTCGTTGTCCGGGTTGTTGTTGTTGCGGTACGCCGCGCACAGATTGTTGGCGTTGTTGTTGTTCCACGAGCCCCCACGCAGCACGCGGTAACCTTTCGCCCAGTCCCCACCATTGTGCCAGTTTACGGCACAATGACTCGCGCAACCGCCAGGTATCTCCCATGCGGGCATGGCCGCTCCACCCGGCGATTGAATTCTTTATCGAAGCCAAAATATCCTGCCCTATGCAAACTACTTTCAATTTTTCGCGCAACCGTCTTTTGAATCTCCTGATGTTCTGTTTGTGTAGCGTCCGGTAACCCGGATAATGCCGGAACCCAAGGAAAGGCACGCCGTCCGTTACGCGGTAGACGCGGGATTTTTCCGGATGGATACGCAGCCTGAGCCGCTCAAGATAGTGCGCGATATCCTCTTTCAGGCGGTTGAGAGATTGCTTGTTTGAAGAGAATACGGCGAAATCGTCCACATAGCGGAGGTACGCGCCGAAACCGAGATAGTCCATGACATAGTGATCGAGCCCGTTCAAATACCAGTTCGCCCAGGTCTGGCTTGTCATGTTACCGATAGGCAGACCCCGGATATGTTCGCACGGCGCGAGGAGGGAGTCCTCGGGGAAATAATCAAATTCGACGCCGTACTCTGGTGCGATGGCAATGATCGCCGAAACGAGCTCGTACAGTCGCCGGTCACTAATTTTCGGCCGGAGAGATTCCATGAGAACTGCCCGGTCGATGGAAGCAAAAAATCGACGGATATCGCATTTCAGGACATAATCATGCGTAAGGGAGAATTTTCCGAATAATTCAAGGCCTGCGCTCGTGCCTTTCCCGACACGGTTTGCACAGCTGTTTTCCACCATCGACCTTTCAAGAACCGGCGTCAAAAGATTGCAGACGGCATGATGCACAATCCGGTCAATGAAAGGCGCTGCCATGATGAGACGGGTCTTTTTCTCATACACAGTGAACAGCTTATAACCGCCGGGGCGGTAGTGCCCGCTCAGCAGGTCATCGCGAAGCTGAAGAAGATGCTCTTCCCAGTGCATCCCGAAACAGGCGATATCATGGCGTTTTCTCCTGCCTTGGGATGCCTTCAGGAATGCCCGATGCAGATTTCCGTAATCGGCAACGGCATCAAGAGTGAGCGTCGCTTCATGCAACCGATTTGAGCCATCCGCCGAGCGACTTGCCGATGATATCGAGCTCACGGGAATATCTTTCATGTTTTTTCAGATTGTGAATGCCTTTTTCGAAAAGAAGGCGGAGGATCTGCCTGATTATCTCACAATGTACATTCGCTTCCGCGATCTTCGGTTTCTTGACATGGCGAGGAAGGTAATACGCCTCGACCACGGTTTCCAGCAAAAGCATTCCCCGAGCCAGGAGACGGTCGCCTATCGTGAATTTCCGGTCACGAGGCATTGAAGCAGTATAGTCGTCCAGAATCGAGACAAACTTCCTTGCTGCATCAACAACCGTTTCGGCATCGCTCATGATTTTTTTTTAAAATCTTCCGGCGTCTCCCTGAAGG
>PLTF01000157.1 GCA_003164335.1 Fibrobacterota bacterium | reverse complement strand
CGCGTGCCTTTCGCGGCTTTAGGCCACGGGGAACCGCCTTAGCGGTTCCCCCACCAAAGCAGTTGAATTACCTAAAAATCATAGCTTACTCAATCAAATTATTATCAATTATTCCGATTTCGCCAATTTCGATAGTTCCGCGCTCCGCTTCTCCGCAAAGGCGCACTGATCGTCGGCCGACCGGGGGGTGCACCCGGAAAATTCGAGGAAGTAATTCCACGCCTTGATCGCCTCGATGAGCAGCGCCGCGTTGTGCGATTCGGTCTCATAGCGTTTATCAAGAGTTGCTGCGCTGTAATAGAGGATGTCCCGTTTAAACGCCGGGGTCTGCGGAATGACCGACCCGACCGTGGCCTTGAGAGCGGTTTCGAACCGGTCCTGCGCATCGGCGTAGAGTCCCATCTCGTAATAGGCCTGGCCGAGGTAGGCATCGATGGCAGGATCTGAGTAGCGTCCCTTAAGGTCTTCAAGCGTTTTTCGCGCCCTGCCGTAATCGCCCTGATCCTTGATCATGATCGCCGCCATGCGTATCTGTGCTTCGAGATACTCGTTTGCCAGGCCTCCCTTTTCGAATGACGGTACCAGCCGGTAGGAGGAAACCGCTTCGTTCCAGTGCTCGCGGCGCTCTGCTGCCTTGCCTTTTTCAAGAAACGGGAGAGAGGCCGCCTCGCTGAACTTCGGCGTGGCCCGCTGCACGGACAGGGTTCGCAGGAAGGCAACCGACGACAGGCCAAGCGCTGCTACCGAGAGCGCGAGGGCGATGGAGGCGAAGTAGCGCTTGAAGGAGAAGGGGACCGCCACCTTCCGGGAGGTTCCGAACGACAGGTAGGAGTTTATGCAATGGTTAAGCGATTCCAGGATCTCCTTGGCAGAGGACGGGCGGTGATCGGGATCGCGCGCCAGGAGGCGGTCGATGAGCTCTTCGGTAAGGGGCGAAAGGGACGGCCGCAGCTTGCGTGCGCGCGTATAGGTGCTGCCGCGGATGGCCTTGATGAGTCCGGTCAGGTTTTCGGAGGCGAACGGCCGCTTGCCGGTGGCGAGTTCATACAGCACGATCCCAAGCGAGAAAAAATCGCTCCTCGGGTCAAGTTGTTCGCCGGAAATCTGCTCCGGGGACATATAGTGGAAGGTGCCGACGATCATGCCCTGCATGGTATGGGACGAGATGTTGAGCGGACGTGCGGCGCCGAAATCCATCAGCTTCACCTGCTTGCCCGGCGTGATCATGATGTTTTCCGGCTTTATGTCGCGGTGAAGAATGCCCTTGATGGCTTCTCCGTTCGGCCCGGTCATGGCGATATTATGGGCGTAATCGAGCGCGCCGACGATCTGCACGGCGATGGACAGGAGTTCCCGTTCCTGGATGCGGGGGTTGCGGACGGCATATTCGCGAAGGGTCTGGCCTTCGACGAATTCCATTTCAATATAGAAATAACCGCCTTCCTCGCCGGTATCGTACACGCGCAGGATATTAGGGTGGTCGAACCGTGCGACGAGCTGTGCCTCCTGCTTGAACCTGAGGAAAAAATCCTCCTCTTCGACCAGGGAGGGCTTCAGAATTTTCACGACCCGTTTGAGATCGAACCGGAGGTTATGCGCGCGGTAGATATAGGCGGTGCCGCCCTCATTGATGCGTTCCAGGATACTGCAATTGCCGCACTGCCGACCTATGAACGGGTCGACTTCAGTCTTGGCGGGTTGCACAAACCGTGATAGCGCCTCCGGCTCCGGGGCGGTTACCGCGAGGGTTTCCGTTTTTTCGTACTGCCTATCGGCCATGGTTCATGCTTCGTCGATTCGTTTCTTGACTTGAGCTATTATTGCATTGCTTTTTCGCTCGACATCGGCTATGGCGGTGTCGAGCGGCAGGCCTGCCGCGCTCCGGCAGGATACATAGAATTTAATTTTCGGCTCGGTTCCGGATGGCCGCGCTGTGACGACGCTCCCGTCTTCGAGAAAAAACTGCAGCACATTCGACGCCGGAAGGTCGATGTCTTTCACCGCGCCCGCTCCGGCTGCGGCGGTGGTGCCGGTCAGGTAGTCCTTGATTTTTGCAACCTGCAGGCCTCCGATTTCCGCGGGCGGCGTGTTCCGCAGTGTCTCCATGAGCCTTTTCATGGAAGCGATCCCGGCCTCGCCCTTGAAAACCCCGGAAACGCCGGTCTCCTTGAAATAGCCGAATTCGTTCCAGAGCTCCCGGAGCCGATCCATGAGCGTTTTCCCGAGGCTGCGGAGGTAGAGCGTGAGCTCCGCGGTCATGACCGCTCCCGAGACCGCATCCTTGTCGCGCACCGCACTCGTGGTAAGGTACCCGTAGCTCTCCTCGTTTCCGAAAATAAAGACCGGACCATCCGGCTGCGATTCGAACTGCTGCATCTTTTCGCCGATATATTTGAAGCCGGTCAGGACATCGAATACCATGAGACCGAACTTCTCCGCGACCAGCCGTTCCAGCTCGGTGGTGACGATCGTTTTAATGAAAGAGCCCTTTTTCGGGAGCGTACCGAGTTCCTGCCTCGTTGTCAGGATATAGTCGAGCAGGAGCACGCCGAGCTGGTTGCCGGTGATGAGCCGGTAACTGTCACCGTCGGGTGCCGCGATGCCGAGCCGGTCGGCGTCGGGATCCGTGCCCAGCACAAGATCCGCGTGCCGTGCCTTGCCGAGGTCGAGGGCCAGCTGCATGGCAGACGCCTCCTCGGGGTTTGGAAATTTGACCGTCGGAAAATTTCCATCCGGTTTCTGCTGTTCCGGAACAAAGGTGACATGGATGCCAAGCTCCGCCAGGACCCGTTCCACCGGCACGGCGCCGGCGCCGTTGAGCGGGGTGTATACCACCGACAGCGTTTTCCCCTGCGCCTTGACAAGATCGGGGCGCAGGGATTGCCCTTTGACCATGGCGATGAACGGTTCGTCGACCTCCCGGTCGATCATGACGAGGAGCCCGCGTTGCAGTGCCTCCTCCCTGGTCAGCCCATGGACCGCTCCGGAGAGCGCGCGGGCTTCGGCGATGATCCCGGTATCATGGGGCGGGACGATCTGCCCGCCGTCGCTCCAGTAAACCTTATAGCCGTTGTACTCCGGGGGGTTATGGCTCGCCGTCACCACAATTCCGGCGGTGGTTTTGAGGTATCGGACCGCGAAGGAGAGCTCCGGAGTCGGCCTGAGCGAGGTGAACAGATAGGTGCGGATGCCGTTTGCCGCCAGTACCAGCGCGGCGTCGAGGCTGAACTGGTCGGAATAGTTCCGGCAATCGTAGGCAATGACCACCGATGCCGTCGCAATGTCAGGAGCGCTTTTCTTTATGTAGTTGGCCAGCCCCTGGGTCGCCTTCTTGACGGTGTACGGGTTCATCCGGTTGTACCCGCCGCCGATCACGCCGCGCAGGCCGCCGGTACCGAAGGCAAGCTCGGTGAAGAAGCGGTCGTTCAGGTCATCGAGCGAGCGTTTTTCAATGAGTGTCCGGACCTGGGTGCGGAAGAATTCATGTTCTTCGAGGAAAACATATTCGCGGGCCTTGGCGATAAGTGCCGCTTCATCCATGGTGAGTAGTCCTTTTCGTCGTCGTTATATCTAAAAAGTGGAAGAACTGGTAGGTGATGGTATTTGATTCAAAATAATAAATTCTCAAGGTAACCGTTCTAAGTGCCCTTGGTGGGGGAACCTCGCTNNGCGGGGTCTTTGGCACACCCCTTCCAGCAGGGGGCCGGAGCGATGCCCGCCTTTGGCGGGCGCTCTCGGCCCCCCGCAACGCCCCCGTAAGGTAGAAAACACATGAAAAGACTATAAAAAAAGATCGTTTTTATATCAGTCTCTGAATCCTGATGTCTTCTTTTTTCCTGTTTTGTCTACCTACGGTGAGCGTTGCGGGAGGGGGAGAGCGTTTGCCNNTCGCGGCTTTAGGCCAGGGGAAACCATTGTAAATGGTTTCCCCACCAAAGACGGCCCCGTCGATTGACATTTGAACATCATGTATAATCCGCTAAAGTATCCCCCTGAAATGCCGATAACATAACAGGGGAGAGAATCCCTGAAAGGGGCGGCCATGAAAGTCGAGAGCGTCGGTAAGGCCGAAGGAGCCGCCCGGGTCAGCGGCAGCGCAAAACGGAAGCGCAGGGAAGCGGGAACAGATGCGAAAGCCGATGCGGCGGCCAATGGACGAGCGGGAAAAAATATCGGACAGGGAAGGAACTCCGGTGTTGACATTACAGGATAACAGTGAAGAGATCCTCCAAGGGAGGTGTACGGGGAAGCGGGGGTGCGTGTGGTGACGCACCCTTTTTTTTGGGTGGAAAAAATATGGAAAATAAGATAAATCCGTTGCGGCAAGGCTGTGCCGGATTATATCTCTTTACTTCGAGATTTCAAGAACTGCGTTACCTCTGATTTGGTAATTTTCCGTGCAATCAGATCGAGGGTTACATCTGCCAGCTCAACATCATAATGCTCATCAATTTCAATGCCGTTCATAAAGAGGAAGGTAAGCGAAGTTGCAAGCGCAGTTCGTTTATTTGCATCCAGAAAGGGATGGTTGAACGCTATCGAAGCTAAATACGTTGCAGCCATTTCATAAATATCCAATATAAACAGGCCATCAAAAGATGCCTGCGGAGCACCTATCGCAGATTCGAGGGCCTTGAGGTCCCGAATGCCGGAAAGACCGCCTGCAGTCGTAATTTCCCGGTCATGGATTCAGATGACTTCAGAAATTGTCAGAAAACGAGGCTCTGTTGTCATTTTGCGAGCTTATTCAATGATTTACGATGTTTCTGGGAAACCTTTCGATAGGCTTCCGTAGCGGACAATGGCTTTAAAAAAAGCCCATCCTTTTCCTGGGTAATCTCAAATGCTGCATTATCCTCGATATGAAGCAATTCAAGAATTGGTTTGTCGAGGACAATCCCACGACTATTTCCGATTTTTTGAAGATGCTTGATCATGCGTGGCTCCTTTGTTGTAATAACATTGTTCTAACAATAAATATAGGTCCGAACGAGGGAGTATGCAATTTTTCAGGGAGAGCAATTAGAAAAATATAGGGAAGCAAAATTTGGGTTATCCTGGTACACTTTTCGAAGTTCCCGTTGCTGTCGCAGATCCGTCTTTATGATCTTGGCAGGAGCGGTTCCCGGTCAAACTTTAATCCTTCGGCCTCGGCAGCTTCAAAAGCAGCGATACTGCCGATAACCGTAACGGTCGAATCCTCGGATTCCAGGATCTTCTGCGCAATGGAGGAAACATTTTCCGGCGTTGCCGAAAGAATCGCGTCGCGAAAATGCTGCCGGATTTCCGGGGTGTAGCCGGCAATCCGGTCGAGGGTTTCGCTGAAGCCGCGATTGTGCGGCGACTTCGGTGAATCGATGCGACCGATTGACGCGATAATGCTCTGGTCGAGCGAGGCCTGGTCGACTCCCGCCGCGATTGCCTGCAATCCCTTTTCGAAATGACGCAGCGTCGTCGCAAGGTTGGGATCCCGGTACGAGGCACAGCCGAAAATCGGATGCGTGGGGGATACGACCGCCATGCCGCCGTAGGCGCCGCCCTCAACCCGCACCTTATCCCACAGGTAGCCGGTAGACAGGTGCCGGGCAAGGAGGAACAAAAGCCCGTACTCCACGGGTTCGAACGGGCCAAGTTTCCATGAACGGGAGGCAAAGTTTACCGATGCGCTGATCTCGATGCCGCGCATGCCGACCGCCTGCGGTACCGGCGGGCTGAGCGATACGCCCGGATCATGCGCCGGCAGGCGATTGAGGAACGTTGCAAGCGGATCCCGCAGCGTTTCGGGATCATCGGCGGTTACGGATACGATGCAGCCTTTCCGATCGATCATGGCTGCGTGGAGGCGTTCGAGAGCCGGTATGGCCCTTTGGGCAGCGTCGTCCCGGACAAGGTCGTCAAGGAACCGCAGCTGGGTGATGCCGCCGAGGGTCTCTTCGATGTGGCGCGACCAGGAAAGCCGCGAGGAGGAGGAGAGCATCGCCATCTGATGGCCGTTGCCGATGATGGCGGCGTTCAGGCTGTTTCGTTCTTCGAGCACCAGATCCTGGATCTGTTTCTTATTTGCAAGGTCCGGGGTCACCAGGAGATCGTGCAGGATTTCGAGCATTTCACCGAACCGGCCGCTCAGGCATTTACCGTGTACGAATGCATGGAAGAAAAGCCCGTTCCCGGCACCAACCGGGGTGCGGCAGAAGGAGGAGGCGCCGATGCCGCCGGTCGCCAGCGCGGTGCGTACCGCCATCTGCTCGTAGGTCCTGGTGCCGGCGCCGCAGCGCCGGAGCAGTTCCAGATAGAGGGGAACGTAGGGCACCAGCTCGGCCGGGAGCGCCCGCAGATCGAATCCGATATCGAGATAGACAATGTCCGAAGTAAAAATCGGATGGCGGTAAAAGGGGATGCCGTCAATTTCCGCAACCGTGCAGGGAACCTTGAAATCCGTGAGAGGAAGGTCGGAGCGCTCAAGCCGCGGCAGGGTCTTGAGCGACTCGACCGAAGCCGGCCTGCCCTGCTGGGCGATGAGTTCCTGGGTAATCGCGTGATAGCGGCGGAGGTCGTCCGGCGAAAACCCTGCCGACAGCCTTTCGGCCTGCTTTTCCGTCTGCGTCTCCAGTTCCTTTCCCTTTTCCGGGGAAGCGGTGACTACCGACAACAGGCGATGGGGGTTATCGAGCATTGCGGTCCGGATAATCTCCCGGAAATAACCGTCGCCCGATTTGTTGCGCTCTTTTAATACGGAAAGAGTTTTCTCGAATGCAAGGTGGGCCAGGGGATCGCCGCCATAGAGCCATGAGTTGTAACAGCGTTCCGCAAGCCTGAGATGGTACGGCATATGCCCGTTATTGACCTCGCGCAGATTAAACTCCACCTGCCGGAGCGTCCCTTCCAGGAGGTCCCGGTCCAGGCCGCCCTCAACCTGGTGCCGGAGCGTTGCCAATACTGTTTCAAGAATTTTTTCCGCATTTCCCGGCAGGGCCTTGCGAAGTCCCGCAATGAAAACGCTCTGGGCGCCCTCGATATCGAAGCCCGAAGCATCGTCCAGGTCCTGGCCAAGCCCGGAATCGATGAGAGCACGTTTCAGCGGAGAGCTTTCGGTTCCCAGAAGATAGTGGCTGAGCACGACCCCGGACATGACCGACAGCGGATCGGTGGTACCGCCAAAGATCCAGGCAACCAGGACCGTGGCAGTACCTTCGTCCTCATGGGAGGCCGGTGCCGCGATGGCGAGTGTTCTCGGGCCGGACCACAGCGGCTGGGTTGCAATCGATGACTTCGGCGTTTCGGCGGTATAGCCGTCCAGATAGCTTTCGCTCAGGAAGCGTAACGTTTTTTCCGACGGCAGGTTTCCATACAGGAAAATGAATGAGTTGGAGGGGTGATAAAACCTGCGGTAGAAGGAGATGAATCCTTCGTAGGTCAGATCGGGAATCTGCTCCGGATCGCCGCCGCTTTCAAAAGCATAGGTGGTATCGGGCATGAGCGCGGCAATGGTTCGGCGCGCCACGTGATTGGCGAAATCCGAGAACACCCCTTTCATCTCATTGTAAACGATGCCCTTGATGCTGACGGGCTTCGAAGGATCCGGGACATCGAAGTGCCATCCCTCCTGGTAAAACGTGTTTTCAGAGAGGAGCGGGTGGAATACGGCATCGCAGTAGACGCTGACGAGGTTATAAAAGTCTTTTTCGACCTGCGAGGCGACCGGGTAGACCGTTTTGTCCCGATAGGTAAGGGCATTGAGAAAGGTCTGCAGCGATCCCTTGAGCATCTCCTGGAACGGGTCCTTGACCGGGAATTTTGACGAACCGCACAACACCGAGTGCTCGAGTATGTGCGGAACGCCCGTGTTATCGTAAACCGGGGTCCGGAAAGCGATGGAAAAGAGGTTTTCAGGCTCATCGTTGTACAGGTGCAGCAGCCGCGCTCCGGTTTTTGCGTGGGTAAAGATGTAGGCGGTGGCATGGAGCTCATCGATGGGTACAACGCGATCGACGACAAATCCGTGAATGTTCTGTTGCAAAGCGATAGGCTGCTGCGGGGGCTTTATTGGAGTCATAAGGTTCCGGTAAGACCGCTCGGGGTTGAAGGAGATTAAAGGGTGAAAAAGCAAGAGCCATGCCGTACAGGCTTGTTTCTCAAAACATGCTGCGCTCCCCGATCACCCAGTGAGTAAGATAGTAACCGGAGATCGCTCCGATATCGTGCCGATGTGCACATGATGCGGTGCGCCGATTTGATGGAGGCAGCCATGCTGCGGGGGAGGGGGCGGGCTAGCTGCTTGCCGCCTGTTCTTTTTCGGTCCGCATTTTTTCCCAGAGATCCGGGTAATATTGTTTTACGCAGTCGGGGCACAGGGTGTGAGTAAATTCGGCATGGGCATGCTTGCGCAGGTATGCCTCGATATGGTTCCAATACCCCTTATCGTCGCGGATCTTTTTGCAGCAGGCGCATATCGGCAAAAGTCCGCGCAGGGTTTCAACCTCGCTTAAAGCCTGCTGCAGTTTTTCTATCAGCTTGATTCTATCGAGCTCGACGGTCTTCTGCTCGGTGATGTCCTGGGAGGTGATAATGGCTCCTTCGGGGAAAGGCGATATCGTTATCGTAAGGATCTTGTTCCCGTAGTGGAGCTCGTTGAATTTGCGAATAGTACCGGTCTGGATGCTTTCCATTAACTGCTGGTGCATATTGATCTCATGTTTCGAAGCGTAATCGCGATACATGATATCACCGATATTCGGCAGACGGTCACCCGAAGTGATTTTCGCCTTATTGGACCTGACCACCCGCCCTTCGCGGTCGACGACCAGCGTAAAAATCGGATTATACCTGAACAATGCAAAATTGAAGGCCTCTTTTTCGGCAAGCTTCAGGTTTGCCGCCTTCAGCTCGTCTTCAAACTGCTCCAATTCGGCGATTCTCCTGCCGAGCGAAATAAGCTCGTTTTTAAGCTGCTGCACCAGAGGAGATAGCGGGTTCTCGTTCATAGTAGGAGAGTATCTGTAATGTTATTATTATTCAGGGAGTTAGAGTAGAAGCGACACCCTGTCGGCATTGTCATTAAGGTTTTCATCAAAAAACAAGAGGTTATTGAATATAATTCCGATTATTTTATTTTACCACCTGTTCCTGAAAATGGCAATGAAGATTATTCCCGGGCCGGAAAGGCCATGAACCTTTTTGCCTTTTCGATGCCTTCGCATAAAATGCATTGCATGCGGTGACTCGGAAAACGTATCTTTTCATACTTCCATCATCACCCGGACTCTGCGAAATATAGCATTTGGTAAGTCCCGGGAGCGAAGGAAGTTATGCAGCCGTACCCGTTGCCCGCCGGACCATCCACCGGCAGGCAGGACAGCCCCCTCATGGCGCAACAGCCGTTTCGTATTTTGCTCGTTGATGACGAGCCGGGAATCCGGAAAATTCTCCGGCTTTTCCTTGAGATGGAAGGCTACGGCGTTTTTGAGGCAAGCTCCGCCGACCAGGCACGATCGATCATTCCCAGGGAGAAGCCCGATCTTGTCATTATCGATGTCCTTCTCGCCGGTGAGACCGGTTTTGAAGTTTGCGAGTGGGTGAAAAAAAATCCTGAAACAAAGGATATTATCGTTTTTATTTTTACCGCTTTTAATCAGGAGCACGACTATCTGGAAGGAAAGCGCGTCGGGTGCGATCTGTACCTTGAAAAACCGCAAAATCCCAAGGATATTATCGAAAAGGTAAAAGAGTTTCTGGCGCTCAAGGGGTCGGCTCGACCTACCGCCTGATTGCTGCATATTCCGGCATCGCAAAGGCTCATCGCGCAGTTCAGAAAGGATCCAGAGGTTTTTTATGGAAAAAAAGACGACGGTTCGCCTGATAATCGTGGCGTTTTCGGTACTTGCCTTGCTCGGCTGTCTCTTTCAAACATTTCAGTATTACGCCAAACCGGTTCCGGTCCGGGAAGCGTATGTAAAAACCCATCCGAACATCCTCAAGCAAATCGTAAACCTCGGGCTCGACCTGCAGGGCGGGATGCGGCTGGTCCTCGAAATCGACCGGACCAATGTCGACAAGGAACATGACAAGGACCTTCTTGACCGCGCCTTTACGGTCATCGAAAATCGTATCAACAGCCTCGGTGTGGCTGAACCGACCGTCCAGAAGCAGGGAGCCGACAGGATTATCGTGGAACTCCCCGGTCTTAAGGACGAGGAGTCCGCGAAAAGCATTATCGGCAAGACTGCCCAGCTCGAATTCATGCTCCTGCGCGAGCCGACCGAGCTGGACCATGCCATCACGGTCATCGATAACGCCATGGCGGGCAAGTTCCAGAAGGATACGACCGTCGCGGGCAAGGATACCACCAGCCAGCAATCCAAAGAGCAGCAGTCCATGGCCGAGAAACTCTTCAAGGGGAAAGGCGCTCCCGCAGAGAGCACCGCTGCGACCGCGAAGGCTGCGGAATCGACCGCTGAGGCAGCCGCTCCCGCACAGTCGTTCAAGGATCTTCTCGTTTCCATGAACGACCAGATCGCGGTCCGGATGGAAAATATCGACCAGGTCAATACCATCATGGCGCGCCCCGACGTTAAGGAAGCGCTCGAACGCGCCGGTCTCGGCGGGAACAAATTTCTCTGGAGCCACGACACGGTGCATGCCGAGGGCACCATCGAGCGTTCGCTCTATTATGTAAAAGGCACGGCTGAAATGCGCGGCGATGCCATCAAGGATGCCCGCGGCTCCATCGACCAGACCGGGATGCACCCCGGCGCGGGCAAAATCGATCTCGAAATGAACTCCAAGGGCGCACGGCGGTTCTCTGCGGTTACCGCGGCGAATGTCAACAAGTTCCTCGCCATCGTGCTCGACAGCACCGTCTACTCCGCCCCGCGGATCATCCAGAAGATATCGGGCGGTCGCGCGGAAATTACCGGGAACTTCAACATCCAGGAGGCGAATAACCTCGCCATCGTGCTTCGTGCCGGTGCGCTTCCCGCCCCGGTTAAAATCATCGAGGAGCAGGAGGTCGGCCCCTCCCTCGGGCAGGACTCCATTAACAAGGCCGCTTTCGCCGGTCTCATCGCCGTACTGTTCATCATCGCCTTCGCCCTCATTTACTACCGCCTCAGCGGAGCGATTGCGCTTTGCGCGCTTGCCATCAATATTCTTGCGGTGCTCGCCATCATGGCGCTCCTGAACGCAACGCTGACCCTGCCCGGCATCGCCGGTCTCATCCTGCAACTTGCCATGGGCATCGATGCCAACGTGATTATCTTCGAGCGCATCCGCGAGGAGGACCGTACCGGTAAAACGCCGCGCGCTGCCATCGAGGCCGGGTATAAAATGGCCACCTGGACTATCATCGACTCGCATTTTACCGCGCTGATTACCGCCGCTATCCTTTATTGGAAGGGCACCGGTGCAATCAAGGGATTTGCGGTGACGTTGAGTCTCGGCATTCTTAGCAACCTCTATACGGCGCTCTTCGTGACTCGCGTGCCGCAGGATATTATCGTCGGACGAAACAAACAGAAACTGAGCATCTAATTCCTTCGCGGAGAACAGCCATGTTGCGGATTTTCAAAGAAACAAAGATCAATTTTATCGGCTTCCAGAAATGGGCCATCGGGTTTTCGCTCTTTCTGACGCTCGTTACCTTTGTCTCTATCGGGTACCACTGGGTTGTGCACAAGGCGCCGTTCAACTGGTCGATCGAATTCGTCGGCGGCACGCAGGTGCAGCTCAAATTCAATAAGCCGATCCATAACGAGATCCAGCGGGTGCGCGACGTCATGAACCAGCTCGGCTTTGCCGGCTCGGAGATCAAGCCCATCGGGACCGAGGCGGATAACGAGCTCCTCATCATCGTCCGCAAGCAGGGCGAGGCCGCTGCGGTCGGGAAGGATATCCAGGACGCGCTCACCAAGGCGATGCCCGATAATACCTTTATTGTTCTTCGCCACGAAGGAATCGGCCCGAAAATCGGTGGTGAGATGCAGCGCGATGCCGTGTGGGCAGTGCTCCTGTCTCTCATCGGCATCCTGATCTATGTCTGGTTCCGCTTCCAGGCCTCCTTCGGCGTTGCGGCGGTTATCCCCCTCTTTCACGATGTGATCATTACCATAGGATTTTTCTCGGTTCTCAACCGGGAATTCTCGCTCACCTTCATCGCCGCGCTCCTTACCATCATGGGCTATTCGCTCAACGATAACGTGGTTATTTTCGACCGCATCCGGGAAAACATGAAGAAGGGGCTCAAGGGAAAAAGCTTTCTCGAACTCGTCAACCTGTCCATCAACCAGACGCTGTCGCGAACCATTATCACCTCGGGCATCACCTTTGTGGTGGTGACGATCCTGTGGGCCATCGGCTACAAGACCTCCATAGGCGATTTTGCCCTGGCCATGATGATCGGAACGATATTCGGCACCTACTCCACCATCTACATTGCAAGCGTATTACTAGTATGGTGGCATAAGCGGTGGCCGATTATAAAGGCATAATTATAAGTGCTTTTGGTGGGGGAACCGCGAAGTCGGTTCCCCCTGGCCTAAAGCCGCGAAAGGCACGCGTCTTTAGGCACACCCCCTACCTCACCCCGGCCCCCCCTTTTTTCCGCAAAGCCGGAAAAAAGAAACGCATTATTAAGAGCCTCAGTAGTAAGCGAAGCGGCCGGACCTCTCCGCCAGGAGAGGTATTATAAAAGCGAAAAAAGTCCAAACCATTCCGCAAGCGATCTCGCACCCCCGCAACGCTCCCATTTGGTAGAAAAAATATAAATGTACTTGTAAATCCATACGGTAGCAAGAGATTGAACTCTTTTTAATCTCTTTTGACGTTGCGTTAGCGAGGACAAAGGGTGCCTGCGGGAGCGTTAGCGACGCAGGCAGTATTTGAAGACCCAGGCGAAGCCGCAGGGCTTCAAACACCGGCTCGGCTTTGCCGAGAGCCCGGCGGAGGCGCGCCGGAGGTCACCCTTCAGGGTGACCTCCGGAACGCCCAGAAGTTGACTTTGATTTTGAATTTGTATTCAGGCTCGGCCATCAAAATGAATTTGAAAATTCTAATAAACTACCTGATATAAAGGCAACCGATAAAAAAAAGGGGAGAAACAAGTCGCCTTGTTTCTCCCCAACAGGTAATGCCCGCAAGTCTGCGCAAACAAACCCTTGGCCGAACCTGCATGATAAATATAGCAAAGGAAAACAGTTCAATCAAGCAGCTTGTTTAATTCTATGCAGATGAAGATGATTGCCTGCCGATGCATTATTTGCAGAGAAGCCCTCGCCTCCTCCTTAAAACCATCCAATTCAAAGGCCATAAAGGATTAAAGTCCGGTAATCAGGTATTTTTCTCAAAATGCCCACTATTGCCCTGCAAAACCTCGGGTGCAGCAAAAACACGATCGACGGCGAACGGATACTTCACCGGTTCAGCTCTGCCGGCTACACGGTTATCGACCAATTTTCAGAGGCCGACATCATCGTCGTGAATACCTGTGCCTTCATCCGCGAAGCCAAAGAGGAGGCCATCGAGGCCATTCTCGAATCGGCCGCCTGGAAAATAAACGGTCGCTGCCGCGAGCTCATGGTCACCGGCTGCTTCTCGGAGCGCTATAAGAGCGAGGCCGAAAAGCTCATCCCCGAGGTCGATGCCTGGGTAGGCGTTCACGAATGGGAGGACGTGCTCTCAAGGCGGCTTGGGCAGCAGAATGAGCCGGGCTTCAGGCGGGAGCTCGCACAGCCGATCGCCACGCAGTATTTAAAAATCGCGGAGGGCTGTTCCCATGGCTGCGCCTTCTGCGCCATCCCGAACATCCGGGGACCCTACCGCTCGCGCCCGCAAACCGATATTCTCGATGAAGCGCGCTGGCTCGAAGAGCAGGGTGTGCGGGAACTGATTCTCGTGGCCCAGGATACTTCGTTCTATGGCAAAGACCGGAAGGGGGGCGGGACGCTCGCCGACCTCATCGAGGCGCTTTTGGCCGCAACGAAATTTCCCTGGATCCGCCTCATGTACCTGCACCCGAACTATGTGGACGACCGCCTGATCGGGCTTTTCGCATCGGAGGAGAGGCTCTGTCCCTACTTCGATATGCCGCTGCAGCATGCAGCCGACCCGGTGCTTTCGGCCATGGGCCGGTTGCCGCTTTCGCGGGGTATCCGGGAGCGGATCGGTAAAATTCGCGCAGCGGTTCCGGAAGCGGCCATCAGGAGCTCGATGATTATCGGCTTTCCCGGAGAGACCGAACGCCATTTCAGGGAGCTCGAACGATTTGTCGAGGAGATCCGGTTCGACCGGCTCGGCGTTTTTCCTTTTTCACCCGAAGAGGGAACCAGGGCTTTTTCCCTCCCCGGAAAGCCGCGGACCGCAACCGTCATGCGCCGCTGCGAAACGATCATGGCCATCCAGCGCGAAATCAGCCGGGAGAAGCTTTCCGGACGCGTGGGATCGCAGATGGAGGTGCTTGTCGAAGGCGCTTCGCAGGACCCGGCTTTTCCTGTACGCGGTCGTACGCGGTTCGATGCGCCGGAAGTCGATGGGGCGGTTTTCATCGCTCCGGGAGAGTGCCGGGAAGGCTCGCTCCGGCAAGTCCGTATTATCAAGGCGAGCGACCATGACCTGTTTGGGGAACTCTCGAACATTTTTTAAACATCACTTTGCAAGGAGCCTGTGTTTCTTATGCCGACCTATGAGTATGAATGCAAAAAGTGCGGGTTGCTTTTTGAAGAGTACCAGAGCATTACCGCCCCTCCCCTGACAACGTGCAAAAAGGAGGGGTGCGGCGGCGAGGTGAGGCGGCTCATCTCCAGCGGCGGCGGTTTCATCTTCAAGGGGAGCGGGTTTTACCAGACCGACTACCGTTCCGATTCGTATACCAGGGCTGCCAAATCTGCCGGAGAGGCGCCCTCGACCCCTGCAGCAGCGCCCGCAGCTCCGTCGGCCAAACCGTCGGAGAGCGGGTCATCATCAGCCGCTTCCGGAGCCAAAACGTAATTCCCGGCCTCACCGGGACCTTCAAGACGAAAGCAGGACCGATGTTCATCGACGAAGCGATTATACAGGTCAAGGCGGGTGATGGCGGCAACGGTTGCCATGCTTACGAACGGCAGCCGTTTAAACCAAAGGGCCGGCCCGACGGCGGGGACGGCGGCAGGGGCGGCCACATTTCCGTTATCGCCTCGACGCAGATCCACACGCTGCAGGATATGGCGTACCGGCAGCAGTTCAAGACTACCCGCGGCATGCACGGAAAAGGCTCTTCCAAGACCGGCAAAAACGGCGAAGACATTGTCATCGAGGTCCCGGTCGGGACCATGATCTGTAATGACGAAACCGGGGAGCTCATTGCCGATTGCATAACTCCGGGAGTCCCGATTCTCATTGCCAAAGGCGGCAGGGGCGGGAGGGGAAACAAAGCGCTTGCTTCGTCGAAGGACCGCAACCCTGAAAAAGCCGAGGAAGGCAAACCGGGAGAAGAGAAGAAGCTGCGGCTTACCCTCAAGGTGCTTGCCGATGTCGGGCTTGTCGGAAGGCCGAATGCCGGAAAATCAACGTTCCTCTCCCGCATTTCCCATGCCCGACCGAAAATTGCGGACTATCCCTTTACTACCACCGCGCCGAACCTCGGCATTGTCCAGGGGGAAAACGGCAGGGGATCGTTTGTCGTTGCCGATATTCCGGGACTCATCGAAGGGAGCAATACGGGCAAGGGGCTGGGGATCCGTTTCCTGCGCCATATCGAGCGGACGCGGGTGCTCGCCATCCTGGTCGACGGCACGTCGGCCAACCCGGAGGAGGATGCCGCCATGCTGCTCCACGAGCTCTCGCTCTACAGCGAACTTCTTGCGCAAAAGCCGCGCTGCATGATCCTCACCAAAAGCGATCTTTTTCCGGCAGACGCGCCGTCCCTGGTCCCGCAGGGGTGGCTCTCGATGTCGGCTGCGACAGGAGAGAATGTCGACGGCGTCGTTGCAGACTTACGGAAAATGGTGGCTCAGGCACGGGAAACTTTACCATAAGGGAAAACCCTACGGCGCATTGCAGACTACCCGGAATCCGACATCGTAGCTCTGATAGACCGGGGAGCTGACGCCACGATACCCGGCGCAGAGCGTGAATGCCCCGCCGGGAACCCATGATCCTCCGCGCACGATGCGGTTATTGCCGGTTGCAGGACCGGTCGGGTTGGTCTGGCTGCCGCTGCTGTAACTCCCCTGCCGGTCGTAGCACCACTCCCACACATTCCCTGCCATATCGTAGAGGGTAAAGGCGTTAGGCTTCTTCGTCGCAACCGGCTGCGTCCCGTTCGGTGAGTTTCCATACCAAACCGCGTTGGAATCCAATGCAGAGGTGTCGGATTCCACCGTGTCTTTCGCCACCGTATCTGTTGGTACATGGAGCGGGTAGTCCTTGCCCCAGTAGTAATCGGTCGTGCCGCCCGCGCGATACGCAAACTCATACTCGGCCTCGGTCGGCAGCCGGTACCCGTTATTAGCGAAATTAACGGTAAGATTGCCGAGGCCGGTACATCCGTTGCCCGGTATACCGGATATGGACGTATAAGAATATACCGAATCCTTTGCGTCCCGCTTGCTTCGCGCGTTGCAGTAGAGCACCGCATCATACCAGGTGACCTGTTCGACCGGATTCTGCAGGGCCCCGGCAAACGCTGCGGGGTTGACACCCATGAGCGACTGGTACGCCGCCTGCGTCACCGGCGCGGTGTCGATATAGAAAGGCGACAGGGTAACCGGGTGAGCGGGAGTATCGGCCAGATCCGGTTCACCCATCGTAAAGGTACCTCCGGCAAGCCGCCGCATGCCGGTGAAGGAAGTTACCGCCATGGTGGTAAATTGCCACGCGCCCGACCAGGAGCCATTGCCCGCGCCGTTCCCTGCCCGTGCCCGCCAATAGTAGCTCGAATCAAGCGACAACCCGCTTATGATCGCCGAAATGATCGTAGAATCGCCGGTTACCATCGAGTCGGCGCCAAGAATCGCGGTAAACCCGCTGTCCGTTGAAATCTGCACGTCATACGACGCTGCATCGGTTACTTTTGTCCAGCTCAGCGTGAGCGTCAGAAACTGGCCGCTTGCGCCGTTTGAGGGCGACGCCAGCACCGGAGCCGACATGGGCGCAGCGGTTATCGGGTTGGACTCAGGGCTGTTGGAGCAGAAGGATACGGCAAGCAGAGGGAGGACTATGGTACACCAGGCAAATTTCTTTAAAGACATACGCCCTCCCATTTGCGGATAACCCGGCAGCCTTGACTCAGGGGTATTGGCGGAGACTACAGCCACCTATTCAGCAATAACCCACTACCGCGCGCCGCACACCACCCGGAAGCCGATATTGAACATCGCGCCGTGAGGACCCTGGCTCAGGCGAAACGCGGAGCACAGAAAGCGGGTATCGTCGACGTACCAGGCACCCCCCCGCAGAATGCGGGCGTATCCGGAAACCGGCCCGGTCGGGTTGGTCTGGGCGGAGTTGTTATAGGTACTCTGCCAGTCGTTGCACCACTCCCAGAGATTGCCGCTCATGTCGTAGAGCCCCAGGGCATTGGGCTTTCTCATCGCCACCGGCCTGGTCCCGCTGATTCCCACCACCTGCGTATCATTGACGCGTACCGAATCTTTGACCCGTTCCGAATCTCTGACGCCGTTGGTCGTGAAGACACTGTCTCTGGTGATGAGGGTGTCCTTCGCGGTTATGCTGATCGAATCGTAAATCCAGACCGCATTGCTGTCGAGCGCCTGGGTATCGGCAAAGTGAGTCTGGGGATAGTTCCTGCCCCAATAATATCTGGTAGTAGTTCCGGCGCGGCAGGCGTATTCGTATTCGGCCTCGGTCGGCAGACGGTAGCCGTTTTTGGTATAGTCAATTACCACCGTCGAATCCATGACGCCGCGGGCATAGACGTAAACCGTATCTTTTCCGGCCAGTTTGCTGAGCGCATTGCAGAACAGCGCGGCGTTGTACCAGGATACCTGCTCCACCGGCCAGGTGCTGCCGGAATCGAAAAAAGAGGGGTTGGTACCCATGACTGCAAGGTACTGCGCCTGGGTCACGAGGGTCCGGGAGATGGCGAATGCGCCGATCGTCACCTGATGCACCGGGGCAGCACTGAGAACGACATTGGAATCGAGGGCGGAACCGGCATCGCCCATGGCGAAGGTCCCGGCAGGGATGCTTAGGGTATCGATGACCGGCAGGGTGGCGACGAAGGGTTTCGTCGGGCCGGAATTACTGCTGCAGCCGGGTATTATCATTGCAATTATTGCAGGGATGCAGAAAAGCAGGACTCTTCTCAAAATGTAAGGCCTCAGTTGAAGTTGTAGATTCTATGGGATAAAATACTCGATTACCGGGATTACACTTGGTATAAATTGAACAGCAAAGTCAACATCTGGGCGTTCCTGAGGGCACCCTGAAGGGCGCCCTCAGGCGCGCCTCCGCCGGGCTCTCGGCAAAGCCGAGCCGGTGTTTGAAGCCCTGCGGCTTCGCCTGGGTCTTCAAATACTGCCTGCGTCGCTCACGCTCCGGCAGGCACCCTCTGTCCTCGCTAACGCAACGTCAAAAGATTCTAAGAAGGAGTTCAACATATTGAACCCCTACAGATTAACAATATCTTTTATGCTTTTTTTACCTGATGTGAGCGTTGCGGGAGTGGGCGAGCGCTTGCGGAACGCAAGCATCGCCGCCCACTTCCGCAGAGGGGGCAGCGGAGGACACCGCAGCCCGCGATTTTTGCGGGCGAGGAGGCCGCAGCGAGGGGGAGACTTCCCCCCTTAAATCTTTTATCCTTTGATTTAGGCTTTGACCTTGACTTTGCATTTGAATTTGTAATTATTCTATTAGTTACCACTCATATTTCGCCGCAACCGGGAATCTTCTCCCGATCCCGAACGCCTTGGGCGTAACCTTCAGCCCCGGCGCCGCCTGCCGCCGCTTGTACTCGCTTCTCGCAACGGTTTCGCCTACCCACCGGGCAGTCTCCCGGTCGAATCCCCCGGCGACCAAGTCGTCGAGGGACTTATTCTCCTCCACGATGTCATGCAGGATGGCATCCAATATCGGGTAGGGCGGCAGGGTGTCCTGATCGGTCTGGTCGGGTCTGAGCTCTGCCGAGGGCGGCTTGACAAGGGTCGATTCGGGAATGAGCTCCTTTCCCGCCTCGCTGTTGATAAACCGGGAAAGCGTGTACACCATTCCCTTCGGAAGGTCCGCGATGACGCTCAGTCCGCCGCTCATATCGCCGTAGAGCGTGCAATACCCCACCGCAAGTTCGCTCTTATTGCCGGTCGTCAGGAGCAGGCAGGAAAACTTGTTCGACAGCGCCATGAGCAGGGTTCCGCGGATGCGCGCCTGGAGGTTTTCTTCCGCAAGGCCGGGCGCGGTTCCGGCAAAGAGCGGGGAGAGCGCCCCAAGGAATGCCGTAAACATGGGTTCGACCGGGATGACCGAAAAACGGATGCCGAGGTTTTCCGCCAGGATTCGCGCATCGACAACGCTTCCCTCCGAGGAGTACCGCGACGGCATGGCCACGCCCCATACGCTCTCCCTGCCGAGGGCCTGCACCGCCAGCGCGGCGGTCAGCGACGAATCGATGCCGCCCGACAGCCCGATAATGACCTTTGAAAAACCGCATTTACGGGTGTAATCCCGGATCCCGAGCAGGAGCGCATCCCGCACCGCGGCAGCGGTATCGAAATCCGGGAGCTTAAGCACCGGATCCGGCGCGCGCGTATCGACGGTCACCACTGCCTCGGTAAAGGCGGGCAGCATGGCGCGCAGGTTGCCGGAACCATCGAAAACCATGCTGTTCCCATCGAAAATGAGCTCGTCGTTGCCGCCGATCTGATTTACATATATAAAGGGAAGGTGATGCCGCATCGCATGGCTCCGGCAGAGCGAGGCGCGGAGGTTCTCCTTGTCCATGTGGAAGGGCGAGGCGGCGATGTTGATGAGGATGGTCGCGCCCCGGTTCGCCAGCTCGCTCACCGGGTCGCGATCGTACAGGCGATTCGTCCAGAGCAATTCATCGTTCCATGCATCCTCGCAGATACTTATCCCGAGAGTTTCATCCTTGAACTTGTAAACTGCAATTTCACGGCTCGGGTCGAAGTAGCGCGTTTCATCGAACACGTCATAGGTTGGAAGCAGGCTCTTCGGCTGGAAAAAGACCATTTTGCCGGCTTCAATGAGAACGGCCGCATTATAGAGCTGTTTCCCGTGCGGTAAATCGTTCGGCAGGGCGGTCCCGACCAGGAGCGCCGTCCCCGGCCGGGCTTCGGTAACCGCGGCAATTCTCGCGAGCGCCTCGTTCCCCTGCCGGATAAACCACCGCTGGTCGAGCAGGTCGCGGGGCGGATAGCCCTGGAGAAAGAGCTCAGGAAAAACGACCAGGTCGGCGCCCTGGGCGGCGGAGAGTTCAAGAAGTTCGCAGCATCGGCTTGCATTCCCGAAGATGTCCCCGACAAGGGGATTACATTGGCACAGAGTAATTTTCATGGTGCGGATTCCGATTGAAGCTCCCCGCAGCAAGCTGCGGGGAGCTTCATAGGTAAGGAAATATTTGTAATGCGCTCGCTAACCCCGGAGCAAGCTCCGGGAAATGCGCTCGCTAGGCCTGTTCGGGTGAGGACGTAAGCCGATTGCCCGGATCATAAAACCTCGTCCGGCAGGATAAAAATAGGCTTCACAGGATTGAAGGTGCAAGTCCGTCGACTACCGCCACTATGATTTCCATGGACAAAATCACCGGTTCGCTCGAAAAGGCCATCGTTGAAAATCGCCTGCCGGTACCCCTCGCCGCGGTTTTAAGAGCGGCCTCCGCTTTCTATGGCGCCGGTGTCGCTTTCCGCAATGCCCTTTACGACCGAATCCCCGCACTTTCGCATGCCGCCCCGCGGCCGGTCATCAGTATCGGGGGTATCCGGGCCGGAGGGACCGGAAAAACGCCCGTCGCAGCGATGATCGGCGCACACCTTGCTTCAAAGGGAATCGGCGTCGCCTACCTATCGCGAGGGTACCGCAGAAAGGACTCCTCATGCCGGATTGTTGCACCCGGCGAATCGGTACCCTGGAGCACCATCGGCGATGAACCCGCCCTGCTTCACTCCCGGCTTCCGCAAAGCTGGCTCGGCATAGGCCCGGACAGAAGTCAAGCCGCAGCCAGGCTTGCGCCGCTCCTGCCTCCACGGTCGGCGTATGTGCTGGACGACGGTTTCCAGCACCGCGCGCTCAGGCGGGACCTTGACATCGTCTGCCTTCATGAATCGTTTTCAGCCGATCGTCTGATTCCTGCGGGATTTTGCCGTGAGCCGCTTTCGGCACTCGCCCGGGCGCGGATTGCCCTTATTATCGGGCCTCCTGAGCTTGCCGGAGCGCTGATGGATCGGAAACGCCTTCTGGCGGCGCGCTTTCCAAAGCTTTTCATCGCCGTCATGTTCCAGGTACCCGGTTCCTGGGTCTGCGCCGCGGACGGCAGGCGGATCGGTGTGCCGCCCCTGCAGAATCCCATGCTTATATGCGGCATTGCCCGGCCGGGCCGCTTCACCGATATGATCCGCAAAGCGGGAATCATTCCATCCGCAACGCTCATTTTCGGCGATCACCATCCCTATGCGCCGGATAATTTCAGGGATTATCGGAAGCTTCTGCCCAATGGAATAATTACTACCGAAAAGGATGCGGTGCGGCTGCGATCAATGGATGTGGTTCAACTTGAAAAAATGTGGTATCTTACAATAGATGTGCGTTTTGCCGATCCTGGGGATGAAATCGAATGTAACTCCTTGATTGACAGGGTTATTCGCTGAAAGATCGCCGAGGCCTTCAATGGTGCATTTGCCGGGGCGGCGGCCCGTTGCGTAAGAGGGGCAGGGGTTTAAAACAAGATTTCCTTACCATGAAAATAAAAAACACCGGTATTTTTCCGCTGGTCGCCCTTCTCCTGATATTTTCCCCGGTTCACGGGGATAAGGTCGGGGAGATTGAAATTACCGCCCCCATTATCAAGCTGCACTCGCTCCCCTCGGCAGAATCCGAATCGGATATACGAGGATTTGCCTTCAAGGGCCAGCATTACTCTTTCGATATGAAGAGCGGCGCGTTCTACCGGGTCTGGCTGCGGGATTCCATCGTCTGGGTTGATTCGGCAGCGGTCAAGGTTCTCGTCGTTTATAAGCCCGTACCCGACCAGGCACCCGCCATTTCCCCGCAAATGCCGGTTGTCGCGAAGCAGTCGGTAGTCACGATACCCAACCAGGTGACCAGTGCCGTCAGCGGAAGTGCCGAACGGGTTGTTACCCTCGCACCGCAGCTGGCGATCAACAAAACTCCTGTCCAGGGCGGGCCGGTTACTTCCTCTCAGCAAAATTCAGCGGCTGCTTCGGGTAATGCCGTCTCCGGTTATCAATCGGGTACTGCAACGAAACCGTCTGTGCCGGGGACGGCGATAGCCTATGCCGGGAAAGCGGTAGTGGCGGCACAGAAGACCGCTGCGAAAATGTCGTCGGGTCTTGCATCGGCAGCTGCTGCAGGAACCTCTACCTCCCTTGCTTCCAAGGGGGGCATCGATCCGCTGCACCCCTCTGCCCCGGGGACGCCGGTTGCCGCCCAGGCTACCGCTTCACCCTTCGCCCGGCCGCTTGCTCCGGGAACGGATGGCGCTCTTGAGATGCATGCGACCGCCGCAGCTCCGCTCGCCTCGGCACCCCTGCCAGGAGGAGTACCGGAGGCAGGCAATGGGTCGGTAATAAATGCTTCAAAGGGTGCGACTGCTGAAGAGGTGGAAGCCACCCTTATCCGGAACGGGGGCAGGGCGATAGCACCCCTGAAGAAACGAACATGGTTTTCCCAATTTTCGAACTTCGGCAAGGTAAAATCCGGCAGGGACATAGCCTTTTTCCAGGTAAACGGCGGCCGGAGCTCGGTTTACACCCTTGCAAGCATCGATGCCGGGATTCTCATGACCGCGCAACGGGGTGATTTTTTTCCGCTTCTCGAAGAACGGGCAAGCTGGTGTAAGGTTGCCCTGAAGGACACCGCCGGGTGGATAGAACGGAACAAAGGCATTGTCGTGAGTACTCCTTCGTCCGGTATGGGCGAAGAGTGGATGTTTATCGTTATTGTGCTCGCTTCGCTCGCAGTGGTGGCAGCGCTGCTCCTGTTCCTGCGGTACAAGGCGCGGCTGCGCAAACGCGCAGCGGAAAAGAAAATCGGGGAAGAGTCGGCTCTCGAAGGCAATATCGCGGAAAGCAATCTTCCCGAAGTTCTCCAGTTTATCGAAATCGGCAGGAAGACCGGCTGTCTCCAGCTTGAGGATGGAGGCCCGCTCGGCATCATTTATTTCATGGAAGGTCGCATCGTCCATGCCGCTGCAATTGACAACCATTCCGGTCGTGATGCCGTAAACTTCATTCTCGGTTTGCAGCAGGGAAGCTTCCGGTTCCTCCTCGATAAGCACCCGAAGGTCCGCGACCTCGACCTTTCAACCATCGAGGTGCTCATGGAATGGACGAAAACCAGCGATGAAGCTCATCGGAATTGATTATGGACGCCGAAGGATAGGTTGCGCGATTACCGATGACTCCGGCATGCATGTCCGGGGACTCCCGACCATCGACCGGAAAAAGTATCCGCAGACGCTCCTGCCGATCCTGGAGATCGTTGCCCGCGAGCTTCCCCATGCCATCGTGGTCGGCCTGCCCCTTGGCGGCGATGATGAGGAAACCCTGATGTCGGCCGAAGTACGGGCCTTTGCCGAGGGTCTCCGGAAAAAGACCGCCCTTCCCCTGTATTACATTGACGAAAGTATGTCATCCAGAGAAGCCGCCTCGCTCCTGCGATTCCGGAAGAAAAAAGACCGGCGCAACAAGGAGGCGGTGGACCGCATAGCTGCCTGCATCATCCTGGAAAACTTCCTGCGGGAGACCTCCCCCGAAACGCTCTCCCTTCCTGCCGGTGAAGGGGAATAGGCCCTCATGGCAACCTTGTATCTCGTCTCGACGCCAATAGGCAACCTGGAAGATATTACCGCGCGCGCCGCGCGCGTTCTCGCCGCGGTGCCGGTCATCCTTGCCGAGGACCGCCGGGTTTCCCGCACGCTCCTGCTCCATCTTAATATCGGCACCATCCCGGAGATCTATCACGATTTCAACAAGGAACGGGTGACGCCCCGCCTCATCGAGCGGCTGAAAAGCGGCACCGACATGGCGCTCATCACCGATGCCGGTACGCCGGGTATTGCCGACCCCGCCTACAACATCGTACGGGCGGCAATCGATCAGGGAATCCGCATCGAGCCGATCCCCGGTCCGGTCGCGTGCATCGCTGCGCTCTCGGCCAGCGGCCTCCCGACCGACCGGTTTGTCTTCGAAAATTTCCTGCCGAACAAGGGAGCCGCCCGGCGGAGAGTCCTGGCTTCCTTTACAGAAGAACGCAGGACAGTAGTCTTGTACGAGTCACCTCACCGCATTGTCAAGGTACTGGAGGATATGGAGGCGATTTTCGGCGCCTTATGGATGGTCATTGCCCGTGAGATGACCAAGATCCATGAGGAGTTCCTGCGCGGGTCGCCCCGGCAGCTCCTCGATCACTTTGCCGTGCACCCGCCCCGCGGGGAGATGGTTGTGCTGTTCAACCCGAGGATACGGTGCGAACCCTTGGAAAAAGAGATGCCTGCCGCACAGTAATCAGCATTGGATGTGAAGATGGTTCATATTCAAAGTCAACTGCTGGGCGTTCCGTTGGGGTGCCCTTCAGGGCACCCCAACGGCGCGCCTCCGCCGGGCTCTCGGCAAAGCCGAGCCGGAATACAAATGCAAATTCAAATTCATTTGGATGGCCGAGCCGGGTCACCCGCACGATGTGGGAGTGCTTCATAATAGGCACCCTGCTGCGGGGACCCACAAGCCTCTGCGAAAAGATGAAAACCCTCAGCCTGGAAAAGCTGGGCTTATAATTTGGGGCCTCGACAGATTTACATATTCCTTTATGTTTTTTCTACCGAATGGGAGCGTTGCGGGGGTGCGAGTGCGCCTGCTGAATGTTTGGAGTTGTTTGCTTTTATAAGACCTCTCCTTGNNGGAGACGCGGCTTTGCGCGGCTCCGGCCAGGGGGAACCCGCGAAGCGAGCTTCCCCCACCAGAGGCATTTAATAAGTGGCTTATAATACCCTCTTTTCGCCGGTATTTGGTATATTGTACCTTTCTTCAAACCGCTGCCCCGAATCGTGAAAGCCATAACCTTGTGAGCGCCTCGATCAGATTCCGCCTCGCCGTCATGATGTTCCTGCAATTCTTCATTGCCGGTGCATTCACCCCGGTTCTAAGCCTTTACCTCAGGGATGTGCTTCACTTTTCCGGAATGCAGGTGGGAATCATACTTTCGGTCACCGCGGGAGGATCGATTGCCGCGCCGCTCCTCGCCTCGTTTGTTGCCGACCGCTTCATCCGGGCCGAGCGGCTGCTCGGGATCCTGCAACTCGCCGGCGGGGCGCTCATGCTGGTCTTTGCCCGGGAGCAGCACTTCTGGCCGGTGGTGATACTTTACCTGGGCTACACGATCGTCACGGTGCCGACGTTTGCCCTGACCAACGCCATCATCTTCCATCATGCAACCGGGGCGCGGCATACCTTCGGCTCTATCCGCGTCTACGGCACCATCGGCTGGATCGCCGTTGCGTGGCTGTTCAGCTATTTCTGGGTGCGCTCCGGAGGCAACGGCATAGCCGCAAGCAGGCTACCCGATGCGCTCTTCCTGGCCGCGATTACCTCATTTGCGCTCGGGATTTACTCCTTTACCCTTCCCGCAACCGGAGATCGGCGCTGCGCTACCGGAGGCATGCCCATCCTGCCCTTCACCGTGCTGCGGAACCCCGTTGTCCTGCGCCTGTGTATCTTCATGTTTCTCCTGTCGTTCTTCTACCGGTTTTACTTTTTCGGCACCGCGCCCTTCCTGCACGCCATCGGCTTTTCCGACCGGAATATCATGCCGGCAATGAGCCTCGGCCAGGTTCCGGAAGTATTTGCCATGGGGCTGCTCGGGTGGCTCCTCCTGCGGTACGGTACGCGGAAAATCATCGTGATCGGGATGGCGCTTGACATTTTCCGGTATGTCACCGCGGCGATTTCCGGTCCGCCGTGGCTGGTCATGCTCGGCCTCTCGGTGCACGGCCTCTCGTACACCTTCATCTATGCAACGGCCTCGATCTATCTCGACCGGTTCTGCGACGAACGGACGCGGAGCGGCGTTCACCAGATTTTCGCCATGATCACGTCGGGCCTCGGCAACTTTACCGGGTATCTTTTCTGCGGATTTGTCATGGATATCTTTACCGGACCTGGATCGCATGTCAACTATCACCTCTTCTGGCTCACCCCCGCCGCGGGCATTGCGATATTGCTTTGTGCTGTGCCGGTATGGCTTGGGATGAAAAAAAAGGAGGTTAATGAAAATGCCCTTGGTGGGGGAACCGCTTAGGCGGTTCCCCCTGGTCGGAGCCGCGCAAAGCCGCGTCTCCGACNNCAACGCTCACAGTAGGTAGAAAACACATAAAGGATATTGCAAATCCTTCGGGGCTCCAAATTTTAAGCTCACGCTATTTCCGGACTGAGAGTTTTCATCTTTTCGCAGAGGCCTCGTGGGTCCCCGCCGCAGGGGGCCTGTTATGAAGCACTCCCACATCGTGCGGGTGACCCGGCTCAGCCATCCAAAAAAATTTGATTTTGCCTTTAAATTCCGGCTCGGCCATCCAAATGAATAGGTAATATTTATCCCCCTGCCCCGTATTTTTTATGGCTCGTGAATCGGGTTCAAGAGATTGTGGTCTTGCGGTGTGGTTTTTTTGCGTACCAGAGAGGTACCTATGCTTACGAATCTGCCTGATAAGGCATCATGCCTGTGCGACTTGCAGGACTGCATCAAAGCTCAGATTGCCGAAATGGAAAGATTCAAATGGCTTTTGGGTGAGCGGTTGGGGCATGACCCGCTGCAGGACCGGACTCTCAACGAAATTTACTGCGAGTGGATTCAAAAATACAGCGCCTCGTTCAGAACCTGGTGGGAAGATGGAAGGCATACGCAGGCATTTTCGGTTTAACCGGCAGGAATGATCGCCTTCATCAAAATTGTCCCTTAAAGCCAACCGCCTGACCTTTCCCTAGTACCGGCATTTCCTCCTTGTGTAAATCAAATACTTTAGGTGGGGGAACCATAAAAATGGTGCCCCCTGGTCGGAGCCGCGCAAAGCNNGGCGATGTTTGCCTGAAGGCAAACGCCCTCCCCCTCCCGCAACACCCTCTTTCAGGGTAGAAAAAACATGAAAGATTTTGCAAGGGCAACCCTATGTGGTTGCCCACTCTGTAGGGGTTCAACAGGCTGAACTCTTAAAATCTTTTGACGTTGCGTTAGCGAGGACAGAGGGTGTCGGGAGGAGCGATAGCGACCCCGACAGTGTTTCCAGACCAAGGCGAAGCCGCAGGGCTGGAAATACCGGCTCGGCTTTGCCGAGAGCCCGCCGGAGGCGTTCCGGGGAGGCACCCTTCAGGGTGCCTCCCCGGAACGCCCAGAAGTTGACCTTGAATTTATTATTGTATTCCGGCTCGGCCATCCCAATGAATTTATTCTTTCAAAAACCCTATCTTGAGAGTAACTAAGTATTTTTAAAAACTGATTCCGCTGGAATTTTCATCGTTTAACGATTACTTTCACATCGGAAGCCCCATCTGCCTGTCCGGAGCGGACCATTGATGAAGAAAAAAACAGGGCATGTCGATGCATCTTTGCTGAGAAAGAAAGCCGAAGAACTGCTTGCCTCCCGGGCGCCGGCCCTACCGTTAACCGCCGCCGACGCTGAAATTCTCACGCATGAGCTGCAGGTCCATCAGATAGAATTGGAGATGCAGAATGAAGAGTTGCGCCAATCCCGGCTGGCGCTTGAAAATTCCAATAAACGTTTTTCCGACCTCTACGATTTTGCTCCTGTCGGCTATGTCACCATGGACCGTGCCAGCAAAATCATTGAATCGAACCTGACGGTTTCGGTACTCCTGGAATTTGAGCGAATAAACCTTATAGGGAAGCCATTCAACGTCTTTGTCAGCCCCGACGATAAAGACCTCTTTCATCTGCACCGGCAGGGGCTCGCCGAAAACATTCCCCAGGTTTGCGAGATAAGGCTTACCAGGAGAAACGGTGATGTTTTTTACGCACAACTGGTAAGCACCCTCTACCGGGATGCGGCCGGTCTCCCTCCGAAAATCATGACCGCCGTTTTTGACATCTCTGCGAGTAAAACTGCCGAATCAAAGGTGGCCGAGCATGAAGCGAAATTCAGGGTCATTTTCGAAAACAATAATGATGCAATTCTTATCGTCGATCTCAGCACCGGTCGCTATATCGACTGCAATCCCCGGCTGCAGGCAGTATTCGGCTATACGCATGAAGAAATTTGCGCCGCGAAGGCCGGGGACCTTTTACCGTTTGCCCATAAGCCGGAATCGTTACCGGCTATTGAAACGATCAAGAGGGACGGCGTTTTGCAGGGTGAAACCGAAATAACGACGAAATATGGAACTATAATTCCGGTGGATTTCAATGCATTCAAGGCGGTCCTGGGGAACAGGAATTGTATCGTCGTCGTATCGCGGGATATGACGGAACGGAAAAGGTTGCATGAAGAAATCAGGACGCTTGCTACCTTCCCGTCCGATAACCCGAACCCGGTCATGAGGGTATCGGGCGAAGGCACGCTTCTTTATGCCAACAGGGCAAGCAACTTTTTCCTCAAATTGTGGAAGGGCGGAATCGGTCGCGCGGTTCCCGAAAACATCAGAAACCTGATCAACGAAACCTGTTCAGACCATGCGCCGAAATCAGTCGAAATGGAACTCAAGGGGCAGTGGTTTTCGGTGGATAGCGTGCCGCTCACCGGCACCGACTTTGTCAACCTGTACCTGCGCGACATCACGAAACGCAAGCATGCGGAGGAAAATCTTGCGCGCCGTGCGGCAGAGCTCACCGCGGCTAACCAGGGCCTGGAAGCATTCGCCTATTCCGTGTCCCATGACCTCAGGAATCCGCTGCACGCGATTCTCACCTTGAGCGATGTCCTCAAAAATTCAATCTCTGCAGAGGATAAAGACAACCAGGAAGCGCTCGATTACATCAAGAGTTCAGGCAAGACAATGGCGCAGATAATCGACGGTCTGATGTCGTTATCGATGATTACCCTCCATGGCACGCAATTCACCAGATGCTCCCTGAGCGATATGGCAAAATCAATCATTGATGACTTGAAACAAAGGGATTCGAAACGAAAAGTATCAATCGTCATCGAGCCCCGGCTGTATGCCGATGCCGATGAGGGCCTGGTGAAGATGCTCCTGCAGAATTTATTGCAAAATGCTTGGAAATTCACCTCAAAAAGGAAGGCGGCCCGGATAGAATTTGGGGAAAAGACCGACGGCGTCGCTCCGGTGTTTTATATTCGCGACAACGGAACAGGCTTTGATATGGCCCGGGCGGATAATCTGTTCAAACCCTTCCAGCGGCTTCATGCGCAGGAAGAATATCCCGGTACCGGTATAGGACTGTCTATCGTAAAACGAATCATTGAGAAACACGGCGGCACGGTGACTATTGAGGCTGAAAAGGATAAAGGTGCGACGGTCTATTTTAGTTTGAGCGGTGAGAGAACCAGGCAAGCTTAAGGAAGGTTTTAAGAGCGCTCTTAATCGACAGGTCCTCAGTTCGGTAAATAAAAACGGCTATTGCTCGGGTGGAGAAAACAAGCTGATTTCCTGATATAGACTTTTTCTTGATGGGGGAACCTCGCTACGCGGGTTCCCCCACCAAGGGCTTTATCATTGAAGTAACCGGATTCCCCACCGAGAGCTTTAGTTTTACTGAGACAAATCAATATCTATCCGGAAGAAACCTTCTAAAATTCACTCCGCAGAAACTGAAAATCAGACCGATTCCCGCAGACAGGAAAATTGTTGTTACGACGTCTCCTGTGGGGAGAAAATTGTAGAAAAATGCGGCACGAATCGCAAGGGGAAGGAGACTAAAGGCCTGGAACCGCAGGAAAGATCCCACCCAGCCTGATTTTGCAAGCGTCCTCTTTGAGGTGAGGCTCACGCTCAGCAGCACAACCAGCAGAAGCGCCGCCTCTATGCTCACCGCATGGGCAATGTTGAGTCCGGCGAAAGTCGTGAAGGGGGTAAACGTCGAGAGCCCGAGCAGAAGCGACAATTGGAGAAAAATGCCCAGCAACCCTTCCAGGGTGGATTTTACCGAGACGGCAAGCCGGGAGGTGTTGTACTTCAGGATGCAATAGAGCGCCCGGAACCCGTCCTTCATGCCGATCTTTTTTCCCTCGTGGTAGGTCCGGCCGCGATAGGAGATGCCGACCTCGTAGATCTTAATATCTTCGTTGCGCGCGCATTCGGCAAGCTTTGCCGTAAGCTCGGGCTCGAAGCCGAAGCGGTTCTCGCAGATGGTAACACGCCGGGCGATCTCGCTTCTCATGACTTTGTAGCAGGTCTCCATATCGGTGAGATTGAGATCCGAGAAGGCGTTGGACAGCACGGTCAGGAGGCGGTTACCCATGCTGTGCCAGAAATACAGGACCCGGTGGCGCTGCCCGCCGATAAACCGCGAACCGTAAACCACCTCTGCATCCCCTTCGAGAATCGGCGCGAGCAGGGTGGGATACTCTTCGGGGTTATATTCGAGGTCCGCATCCTGGATGATGATGATATCGCCGGTGCATTTCCCGAACCCGGTACGGAGCGCCGCGCCCTTGCCCTGGTTTTTCTCATGGTAAACAATGGTGATTTCCGGGTCGTCGATCTTCCCGAGAAGGGCACGCGTCCCGTCGCGGGAGCAGTCGTCCACGATAACGATCTCCCGGGAAATGCCGGACCCGCCGAAGGGGGCATGTTTAACCCGGTCGATTATTTCGAGGAGGGTTTTTTCTTCGTTATAAACCGGAATGACAATGGAAATTTTCATGGTCGAGAGCTGTTCTTCCGTTTCAGGTCGCTGAGGATTCCGGCGAGCCCGGTTTCGTTCTTTATCGAAGCAAGGTGCCTGTTGTCAATTAACACCGCCATGGGATCTTTAACGGAAAGGCGGCCCAGAAGATCGTACTGCGCGGCCAGGAGTTCCTCATGCCGCTCCCCTTCCCTGAAGAGTGAATCCGCCGCAATCCCGGTCCCGGAGAGGTTCGGCGTCCAGTTCGAACTGCCGGGATTCATTGCATATCCCCGCAGGTATTGCTCGAAGCGATCGCGATGGAGCGAATCCATGACCAGCCACCGCAATCCCTCCTCACGCCGCAGCTTTTCATCGATCGCGGGCGCCGGAGCGGCAGGGTCGGCATAAAGGATCGGGAGATACCGGGCCCGGCCGGAAAAAAGCGAATCGTCGAGCACCGTCTTCATCGCCGCAACCGCATCGGGAAAAAGGGGGTCGATAAAGAATATGATCGAGCCGGGCTTTTCGGCACGATCAAGAAAATAGTTTTTCGGCGTGATGCCATCACGGAAAGAAAGCCCGTCGCCGCGCTTTTCAAGCCCGCTCTCGATCCGGGCGAAGTTGATAGCCGCAACCGCTCCCCGGCCGAAGAGGTAGAACGGGAGGGAGGCGGGCGCGTAGGTTTTGAGCATCCGGCGGCCTTCGGCGGTGTGCAGGCGGACAATCCGGATGGTTGCATTGGGAAACAGGTCCGTGGTGGTCGCAACCACGGAACTTTCCGGATGGTCAAAGGTGGAGTCGGCGATAAGCGCGGTAAAGGTAAAGGGCGCATCCTGCCTGAATTCGCACTTCCCCGACGGCAGGCACTGCCCGACCGCCCCCGGTTTCCGGCAATCGGCGTCTTCGAAGCACTCGGGCAGCGAGTCGCAGCGCGGGCCCTTTTCCGCTGCTTCCGCGCACCGGTCCTTCGCCAGCCGCCCGGCGCTGATGGCTTTTGTCGAGGGAACATTGTCGATATAGAGCGTCGGCGAGGCCGCTACCCCGAGCCGCATCGAACGGAGGTAGTGGGCGGCAAGGGCGGCATGGCCCCGCTCCTTTGCCCATGTGCCAAGAACAGCGGAATCGAGGCCGAGCGCGGCAACCACGGACCGGGTCGTCGCCTGGGACGCGCTCCGACCGGCCAGGAAATCAAGCCACTTCCCGGGGTAAAGCGCCTGCACCGCAAGCCAGGTCATCTCATCGCGGACTTCATCGGGGCCATGGAGCGAGGAGAGCGAGTCGTTGCCCGCGTTGCCGATAAACCAGATATTCCACTCGACTTCCGGAAACTTCCCGATAAAGCCGGCGAACTCGCCCAGGGCGGTGCACCCGTAGGGGCACTCACCCATGATATACAGATCGTACACCTCCCGTTTTTGGGCAGCGGAGGTATCGGCAAGAATCGCCGCGATAGCCGGGTCGCTGCCGCTTTGGGGGCTGATATCCAGCCACGCGCTTTTCAGAAGCGTACCGGGACGGCCGGTTTTCGAATAGTGCACCGTGGCGGTTGAGAGCTTTTTTCCCTCATACCCGAATTGCATGATCAGGGTGCGGCCCCGGCGCGTCACCGCGTCCTGGGACAATTTCCGGTGCCCGTTGACGATGATATCCGCATCCGGAAAGGAGTCGGCGAGCCGCAGGGTCGTCTCCTCGCCCAGATGGGAAAGTATGATCCGGTAATCGGCGGCGCCCGCCATCTCATGCCAGATTCTGCGCAAAGAACTCACCGGCGGCAGGATGGCGCACGACTCGTCGCGGGGGAAAAGCTTCTCCCCGGTGACAACCCCGGTAACGGCAAAGCGGATACCGTGCCTGACGATCACCCGCCAGGCGGGAAAGGGCTTCCGTCCTCCCGGTATGCAGTTCGCAGAGACAAGCGGCAGGTTCGCCGCCGCGGCAGCGTCCGCAAGCCACCCGGCGCCGTACTGCAGGTCGTCGTCGCCGGGCGTCACCGCATCGTAGCGCATGGCACCCATTGCCCGGATCGTTACCGCGGTTTTCACCGAGTCGGCAGAGCGACCGCCGGTGTAGTCGTCATAGATGCCGCCGCCGGCAAATCCGCCCGCGTCAAGAAGCAGGAGGCTGCCGGAGTCGCCAAGCGAGCGGATTGCCGCCGCGCGCTCGGCCAGCCCGCCGCCGGGGTTGTTCGGACAATCGCAGGGCTTGAGCATCCCGTGCGTCTCTCCCGAGGCAACGACGGTGATGGTTGCAGTGTCTGATGTTGCGGCGGCTTCAATTCTTGCTAAGAACAGAGGCGTTAAAAGGAGCGTGAGGACAACAAGGGCTTTGTGCATTTAAAATAAAATACGAGGTGTTACCGCTCAGGTGGGGGAACCATAAAAATGGTTCCCCCTGGCCAAAGCCTCCGCGCCCGCAAAGCCGGGCTGCNNTCGCCCACTCCCGCAACGCTCACCTTAGGTAGAAAAAACACAAAAGATTCAAAGGCGTATAAGCGTGTATGCGTGATGCGGGAAAGATTTTAATTCTTTTGATTTTACACATATACGGTTTTGGTTTTCCATATTTGTGTTTTCTACCTTAATAGAGGGCGTTGCGGGAGGGGAAGGGCGTTTGCCAAAGGCAAACATCGCCTTCCCCTTCCNNCGCGGCTCCGACCAGGGGGAACCGCTTCAGCGGTTCCCCCCTCACCGGCATTTGATTCAAGCTCGGTTTCCCCACATAGGCGGTAACGGCAATTTTAGATTCCCACCCAACTCCCCTCCCCTTGCCGCGACTCCAATCTTCTTTATATTTTATTAAATTGCACTGGAATTCCCGGAATTGAAAATCCTGCCGTTTCAACCCATTCCCTCAACAGAGGAGTCTCTGAATGTCCATTAAAGTGTATCTGAACGAAGACGAGATCCCGCGCCAGTGGTACAACCTGGCTGCCGACCTCCCGAGCCCGCCCCTGCCGCCGCTCGGGCCCGATGGCAAACCGGTTTCCCCCCAGGCGCTGGCAGCAGTATTTCCGATGCCCATTCTCGAACAGGAGATGAGCCCGAACCGCTGGATCGACATTCCGGATGAAATTATCCAAATCATGTACCGCTGGCGCCCGTCGCCCCTGCGCCGGGCCGTGTACCTTGAAAAGGCGCTCGGCACGCCGGCAAAGATTTTCTATAAGGACGAAAGCGTTTCACCGGCCGGCAGCCACAAACCCAACAGCGCGGTTCCGCAGGCCTGGTACAACAAGCAGTTCGGAACTAAAACCCTCACCACCGAAACAGGAGCCGGGCAGTGGGGAAGCGCACTTGCCTTTGCCTGTTCCCTCCTGGGACTTACCTGCAAAGTATTCATGGTGCGCATCAGCTTCGACCAGAAGCCGTTCCGCAAGACCATGATGCAGACCTGGGGCGCGACCTGCGTCGCGAGTCCGTCAACTGAAACCGCGGCCGGCCGCTCGTTTCTCGCAAAGGACCCGAGCACCCCGGGGAGCCTCGGCATCGCCATCAGCGAGGCGGTCGAAGCGGCGGTCAGCGATCCCACCGGATCTACCAAGTATGCACTCGGCAGCGTCCTGAACCATGTCCTGCTCCACCAGACCATCATCGGGCTCGAAGCCAAGAAGCAGCTCGCAAAGATCGGCATCAATAATCCGGATGTGGTCATCGGCTGCGCCGGCGGCGGCAGCAACTTCGGCGGCATCGCCTTCCCCTTTGTATCCGAAAAAATCAACGGCGCCAAGATCGATATCATTCCGGTCGAACCGGCGTCGTGCCCGTCAATGACCCGCGGCAAGTTTGCCTATGACTTCGGCGACAGTGCGGGAATGACCCCGCTCCTTGCCATGCACACGCTGGGCCACAACTTCCTGCCCTCCCCCATCCACGCCGGCGGACTTCGCTACCACGGCATGGCGCCGCTGGTAAGCCAGGCGGTCGTCGAAGGTCTCGTTACCCCGCGTGCCGTTGCGCAGCTCGAATGTTACCGGGCAGCCCTGCAATGGGCCCGCACCGAAGGGTTTATCGTCGCGCCCGAGACCAGTCATGCGATTGCGGTCACGATACAGGAAGCGCTGAAGGCCAAAGAGGAGGGTAAGGAAAAGGTCATTCTCATGAACCTGAGCGGACACGGGCTCATGGATTTACTCGGCTATCAGAAGTACCTCGCCGGGGAGCTCAGCGATTATGTGCTTCCGCAGAAGGAAATCGAAACGGCGGAGGCGGAGCTTGCGGCGTTTCCGCAGGCACCGATTCATAAAAGCGGCAAATGGTAAAAAAAAGAGGGGCGGACTCCGCCCCTCTTATAAGGATCGGGGGCGCATCCTGCGCTCCCCGTTTACAGGCTTTGCCTCTACTCCTCTTCGCTGGTCTCCTCCGCGACATGCGGCTGCAAACGGTTGGTTTCGGTCGTATAGCTTTCCGTGCAGTCGGGCTTTGATTTGAGGTAATCGATTATTTCGACGGTCTTCTGTTCATCAAGCACGACGCGCGTCTGCCGGGTAACCCGCCCGTTGAAATTCCAGGATTTCATCACCGCATCGGTGACGGCATACGCATCCTCGATGGCGACGAACCGGCGTTCCGACGCCCGCAGGGCGGGACAGCTCTGCTCATCGATGCAGGAGTAATCGGTGCCGTAGCGGATGTGCAGTTTTTTTACATCTGCGGTTTTGGTGATGAGGTAGTACCCGGTAATGAAGTACTTGCCCCGAAAGTCGGCCTTGGTGCCCGCGTATTTGGTGAGAAACACCAGGTAGCGGAACTTCGATTTGACAAATGCGTTCCGGATCTGGCTCCGTCCGCAGGCGTAGAGTCCATAGGTCCCGGTTTCATAATGCGGATCCTGCACCACGGCGGAGGGAAACTCCTCCGGCACTTCCCGAATAGGAAGCTCGGAGATCGGATCGCTCCCATAAAACACCACCATGGCGCTCATGGAGGACCGGTAATCCTGCCACTGCGGAACTTCCGGCGAAACCTTCAAGAGTTCATCACCGCGCATACTTTTCTCCCTGTTTGTAGATTCCCTCGAAAGATCACCCGGGACGGCATACTGCGTCGTGAAATTTTCAAGGGCTTCCGGTTACCATGCGTGCTGAAAAATATAAGCCCGTATTTCGTTAAAATACGGGCTTATAGTACTGCCTGTGTTTGCATCGTAAAATACTTCTCCACAATTGGCATGGCAAGGGGTACTATGTCCGGACCGGACCGCAACGGCCTGCTCGTTCAAATCCGGTCAACCGATGAACATTGCATCGCCATAGCTGAAAAAGCGGTAACGGGCTCCAATTGCCGCGCCATAAGCCGAAAGTACCTGCTCCCGGCCGGCAAATGCGGATACCAGCATGAGGAGCGTCGATTGCGGGAGATGGAAATTGGTAATAAGCCCGTCGACGGTCCTGAATGCATAGGGAGGAAGGATTTTCAGCCGGGTACGGCCGGACGATTCGCGGAGGTCACCATCCGCGGCTGCACAATGTTCGAGAACGCGGACGACGGTCGTGCCGACGGCAATGACCCTGCCGCCCTCTTTCCGTGTCTTTACCACCGCTTCGGCAGTTTCGGCAGGAAGCAGGTAGGCCTCCTCGTGCATCGGGTGTTCGGCGGGATCGTCAACCTTGACCGGCAGGAAGGTGCCGGGCCCGACGTGCAGGGTCAGGAACGCGCACCGGATGCCCCGTTCTTTCAGATCCTCAAGCATCTTCTCCGAAAAATGGAGCCCGGCCGTCGGGGCTGCGACGGCACCGGAATTGCGGGAGTAAACGGTCTGGTAGGCATCGCCGTCGCTGCCCCGGACCGAGCGCCGGATGTAGGGCGGAAGCGGCATTTCGCCGCAGCGCTCGATGAGCTCCGCAATCGTTTTAAAACTTCCGCTCCCCAGGCGGACAATCCGTTCGCCGCTTTCCCCGATACCGGTAATCGTCAACTCCTGGGCAAGCCCGTCGCCCCCGACGGTCACCACGGCACCCGGCCTGAGCCTGCGCCCCGGTTTCGCAAGCGCTTTCCAGGAAAGGGCGTCGATCGGTTCGATGAACAAAAGCTCGACCTTGCCTCCGCCCGGACTGCGGCAGTGCAGCCTCGCCGGCAGCACCCGGGTATCGTTCAGGACAAGCAGGTCACCGGCCTTAAGCAAGGTGGTAAGATCGGAGAAAACGCGATGCGCGATTGCGCCGGTAGCCCGGTCAAGGACCAGGAGCCGGCACGATTCACGGTCCCCGACCGGCTCCTGGGCGATCAGCTCTTTTGGAAGGCAATAATCAAAGTCAATGGTTCGCATGCGGAAATAATTGAGAGACTACTCCCTTTCCGGTTTCGGGGATTGTAATACCCACGGTAGTTTCGATACGTCAAAATAGAAGATGCGTTTTTGCAGGGAGGGCATCAGCTGAATTTCGACCATATCGTAAATGCGTTTCTCTTCACGGATAATGGTCTGATCCTGGACGTCCCAGGCTTTTCCCTTCTCGCCGAACATCCTGCCCAGGAAATAGTGTTCGGCCTCGATACCCTCGCTCTGCCTGAGTGCGCCCCTGATGAGAATGGCGCTGTCTTTCGACTCGCCGTTTCCGCCGGAGTAATAAATAGCGGAACCCGTGGAAGCGCGGAATTGTAACGGAAGAGTATGGCTCGCACACACGATAAAAAGTACCGCCGGCACTATAGCCAGAATTCGCCTTTTCATTCATACCCTCCGGGAAAAGATGGAAAAAGGCCTTGTTTTGAAAAATAGTTGCGGTCGCGAATCATTACAAATCCGGCCCCGGACAGCCCGTTATTTTTGTTTTGCCTTATAATGCGCAATAAATTATTTTTTTTTCGTTATCGGATGTCCGTGTGACATCTACATCCTTCATTTTTCAGAAGAGGTTTGCTGTATGCCAACAGGTGTTGTCAAGTGGTTCAATGAAGCCAAGGGGTACGGGTTCATTTCACCGGATGACGGGTCCCGTGATGTCTTCGTTCATTTTTCTGCAATCCAGTCCTCCGGATTCAGGAAACTGGAAGAAGGTCAGAAAGTGCAATTCGAAGTAGTCGACGGCGCAAAAGGTCCGAATGCCCAGAATGTGACGCCACTGTAAATTCTTCGATTATCCGCACGAACCGGGCCTGTGATCACCTCGCAGGCCTTTTTTGTTGCCCGCCCCGTACCTTCCCCGGGATTTTCCCCGATACCGGCACCTGCGCATGACATGCGTTATTACTACGCAGTTCATAAGTAGAGTTACAGTCAACCGTTCGTGGTGAGCCTGTCGAACCATGAACGGCGCGAGTCTAAAGCTCGCCCTTCGACAAGCTCAGGGCGAACGGTTCTCCTATGAGATTATACTTATGAACTGATTAGTAACACCCCGGAGGACCGCAGCATCCTTCCCAGGATACTCTGTTACTACCTTATGGCAATGGGCGCGGCAGGATCAGATTCCGATTTTCCACAAGGTCTGCCCGATCGCGTTTATCAAACCTACGAGCGTGGGGTGGGAAACTTCGAACTGCCGCGCGGAAAGCTTCATCGCGCCGACCGACATTTCGAGAAGCTCGGGATTCCTTTCGGTACGCGTTGCTTCGCGGACCGATGTTTCGGTGAAGGCGGCGATGCTGTGGGCGTCTTCGGCATGGGTCTTTGCAAGGGAGGCGACTTCGCCCTTTAGTTCCGCAATGAGCGACAGGAGCTCGGCCCTTTTTTCCGCGCTTATCCCCTCATTTGTTGCGAGGCGTTCTTCAATACGGGAGATCGTTTCATTAATGGTAGGCTGGTTCATGGTAATAAAATACAATCCGGCAGAGGGGTAGTTTGTGCGGCTAACGCTCCGGTGCGGAAAATTTCATGCTGCTTCCTCCAATTTTATTTGAACTTTCGGATCGAATCCCGGTCGGTTATCGATGGGGAAAGAGGAATGTAGAATCGAGCTTATTCGCTTAATTTTAGGCTTATTGTTTATTTTACGCCTTTAACCTCACCCGCCTGCGTGCTTTTGCGCAGGCGGGTGAGGTTAAAGGCTTGCAATAGCCCAAAATTTCTTCCCCACATCAAGCGCGGGCAAAGGCCGCTTCAGTTTTGGCTGCGCGAAGCGCGGGTGAGGTTAAAGGCGCGCGAAACCGCAAATCGCTTGTCCGTCCTCCTACCTTAATCCCTACCGCCGCACCAGCTTCTTGTACTTCACGCGCTGCGGCTGGTCCGCACTCGTGCCGAGACGCCGATGGCGCGCCTCCTCGTAGTCGGCAAAGTTGCCCTCGTGCCAGATCACGACACTCTCGCCCTCGAAGGCAAGGATGTGTGTGGCGATGCGGTCGAGAAACCACCGGTCATGGCTCACCACGACCACGCAGCCGGAAAAATCGAGAATTGCCTGTTCGAGCGACTGCAGCGTTTCCACATCCAGGTCGTTGGTCGGTTCGTCGAGGAGCAGGACGTTGCTGCTCTGCTGCAGCAGCCGGGCAAGGTGTACCCGGTTGCGTTCGCCCCCGGAGAGCTCGCCGACGAGACGCTGCTGGTCCTGTCCCGAAAAATTGAACTTGCCGACATAGGCGCGGGAGTTGAGCGACAGCTTCCCGAGTTCGATGGTGTCGGCACCGCCGGTTATCTCCTCGAATACGGTTTTTGAATTGTCAAGCGCATCGCGGGTCTGGTCGACGTAGCTCAGGTCGACCGTATCGCCTACCGTCAATTTCCCGCCGTCGGGCTGTTCCTGGCCGGTGATGAGCCGCAGGAGCGTGGTCTTGCCGGTACCGTTGCCGCCTATTACCCCCACGATTCCCGCGCGGGGCAGGTTGAAATTAAGGTTCTCAAATAAAATTTTGTCCCCGTAGGCCTTGGTGAGACTCTCGGCCCGGATCACCACATCGCCCAGCCGCTTGCCCTCGGGAATGATGATGCTGGCGGTCGTGATCTTGTCGGCGGTTTCGAGATTCCTGAGCTCCTCATAGGCATTGAGACGCGCCTTGCCCTTTGCCTGCCGCGCCTTCTGCGAGGTGTGGACCCATTCGAGCTCCTTCTTCAGACGGCGCTGGCGGACCGACTCTTCCTTCTCCTCCTGTGCAAGGCGTCCCATCTTCTGGTCGAGCCACGAGCTGTAATTCCCTTTCCAGGGAATTCCCCGGCTGCGGTCGATTTCGAGGATCCACTCCACCACGGTATCGAGAAAGTAGCGATCGTGCGTCACCAGGATCACGGACCCGGCATATTCGCGCAGATGGCGTTCGAGCCAGGCGACCGATTCCGCATCGAGGTGGTTGGTCGGCTCGTCGAGCAGGAGGAGGTCCGGTTTTTCGAGCAGCAGTTTGCAGAGCGCAACACGGCGGCGCTCGCCCCCGGAAAGCCCCCTGGTCGGGGAATCGCCCGGCGGACAGCGCAGGGCGTCCATGGCGATTTCGAGGTGCCGGTCGAGGTCCCAGGCATCGATGGCATCGATCCGGTCCTGCAGTTTCGACTGCCGGTCAAGAAGCTTGTCCATCTCGGCATCGGACATGGTCTCGCCGAATTTCGCCGAGACCTCTTCAAATTCGTCAAGCAGTTTGCGCGTGCCCGCTACCGCAAGCTCCACGTTGCCGCGGACATCCAGCGTGTCGTCAAGACGCGGTTCCTGCGAAAGGTAGCCGACCGTGCGTCCCTGTTCGATCCAGGCTTCGCCCTCGTATTCGGTATCGATGCCCGCCATGATTTTCATGAGGGTGCTCTTGCCCGATCCGTTGGTGCCGATGATGCCGATCTTGGCACCGTAGTAAAACGACAGCGAGACATCCTTCAAAACGGTTTTCTGCGGAGGGTACACTTTATTGAGCCGCGACATGTAATAAATAAATTTTTCAGCCATCGTGAGCGATCCCGGGTTTAAGGTGAAGGTGAAAATAGATCAGGGAAGCGATTATTTCGAGACCTGCCGGGAACAAGGATTGAAGCGTCCTCGCCTCACCCCTGTCGCTTCGCTCCTTCCCCTCTCCACTCGTGGAGAGGGGATTAAGGGGTGAGGCGATTGTTTTGAGGAAATAAATAAGCAATACCTAAATAATTCGTCCCCGGATCGGGCTAAGCCGCCCAATCCGGGGACGCGTAAGGCTTAAGGCATCACGTCCGGCAATTTTACATCATGCCGCCCATACCGCCCATGCCGCCCATTCCACCCATACCGCCCATGCCACCCATTCCACCCATTCCTGCACCACCCCCGCCGGCCGGAGCTGCCTCATCCTTGGGCAGGTCGGATATGACGCACTCGGTGGTCAGGATCAGACCGGCAATGCTCGCGGCGTTTTCGAGCGCCGACCGGGTCACCTTGGTAGGATCGATAATGCCGCTCTGCAGCATGTCCTCGTACTCGTTTGTGTAGGCGTTGAAACCGTAGGCACCCGGGTGTTTCTTTACTTCGTTGCAAACCACCGACGGTTCCATGCCGGCATTGGCCACGATCATGCGCAGGGGCTCTTCGATGGCGCGACGAATGATATCGGCTCCCGTCTTCTCATCACCGGTAATGGTCAGCGCATCGAGCGCCTTTGCGGCACGGATAAGCGCGACACCGCCCCCGGGAACGATACCCTCTTCGACTGCTGCGCGGGTGGCATGCAGCGCATCCTCGACCCGGGCCTTCTTCTCCTTCATTTCGGTCTCGGTTGCCGCGCCGATATTGATAACCGCAACACCGCCGGCGAGCTTGGCGAGCCGTTCCTGGAGCTTTTCACGGTCGTAGTCCGACGTGGTATCGTCGATCTGCTTCCTGATCTGGTTGACGCGCCCCTTGATATCGGCAGGCGATCCCGCGCCCTCGATGATGGTCGTATTTTCCTTGTCGATGACCACACGCTTTGCCTTGCCGAGCGAATCGATCGTGGTGTTCTCGAGCTTGAAACCCGCATCCTCGGAGATCACGATGCCGCCGGTAAGGACCGCTATATCGTCGAGCATGGCCTTGCGCCGGTCACCGAAGCCGGGAGCCTTGACAGCAGCGACTTTGAGCGTGCCGCGAAGCTTGTTGACCACGAGCGTCGCCAGCGCTTCGCCCTCGACCTCTTCGGAAATGATGAGAAAATTCTTCCCCATCTGCGCGACCTTTTCAAGAAGCGGCAGCAGGTCCTTCATGGTGCTTATTTTCTTATCGTAAATGAGAATGAGCGGATCGTCAAGGAGGCACTCCATGGTATCCGGGTTCGTGACGAAATAGGGGGAGATATAGCCGCGATCGAACTGCATCCCCTCGACGACCTCGAGGGTCGTGTCGATGCTCTTCGCCTCTTCGACCGTAATGACGCCGTCTTTGCCGACCTTTTCCATGGCATCGGCGATGAGTGAACCGATCGTCGCGTCGTTATTCGCCGAAATTGAGGCTACCTGGGCGATCTCTTTTTTTCCGGCAATGGGCTTGGAATCCTTCTTGAGCTGGGCGATGATAGCCGTTACCGACTTGTCGATGCCGCGCTTGAGGGCCATTGCATCGGCGCCCGCGGTCACATTCTTGATCCCGAGGCGGGCAATGATCTGGGCCAGCACCGTTGCGGTGGTGGTTCCGTCGCCTGCCACATCGGAAGTCTTCGAAGCGACCTCCTTCACCATCTGGGCACCGAGATTTTCGAACTTGTCCTCAAGCTCGATCTCCTTGGCAACCGAAACACCGTCCTTGGTTACCGTCGGCGACCCATAGCTCTTGTCAAGAACGACGTTTCTTCCCCGGGGTCCAAGCGTAACGCGCACCGCATTGGCCATGATGTCCACCCCGCGCAGGAGCTTTTCCCGCGCCGTAACATCGAATGCCAGTTGTTTCCCTGCCATAATTTCCGTCTCCTGTTATGTAGTTGAGGTATTCCGTCTCAAAAAATCGCCGAATCCTGCACCCTTAAATCACTGCAAAGACATCGCTCTCGCGCATGATGGTGTACTCCTGCCCGTCGAAGGTAACCTCGGTGCCGGCATATTTACCATAAAGCACCATATCACCGACCTTGAGCGTGAGCGCAATGATCTTCCCGGATTCGTCGAATTTCCCGGGGCCCGCGGCAACGACTTCGCCCTTCTGCGGCTTCTGCATTGCACTGTCCGGAATGATGATGCCGCCTGAGGTTTTGGTTTCGGCTTCGAGCGGCCGGATAATAACCCGGTCTGCCAATGGTTTAACGTTCATGACTCCTCCTTTATGCTGGGTTCACCTTATAGTTTCCGGGGACTCCGATGCGCGCCAAACCGGGAGCAATGCAGGAATCCCCGAAATATCGAGCGCTAAAAAATATTTCCGATAAGAAATGCGAGTCAAGTTTTTTTTGCCCTGCCGCCCGGGATCAATATTATAATGATAGTAAAAACAGGCGATATCGACCTTCTCCGGCCCGATGCACGGCGCCCGGGCGCCGTAAAGCCAGAGAATGGGGCTTGCCTGTCCCCTCCCGATCCCTTCCGGCGGGTCATAATCCCGCCTCACTGCCTTGTCCCGGAGGGTGAGAATTTACCTTAGCATTTCCGCTGCAACATATAGTATCATTTATAGTTAGAAATAGATCTTGATTTTATGTTTCAAGCAATGTATTCTAAGTACGGGATATCATTAGGCATTACTACCCCGTCCAACAGCTCCGGCAGGAGAGGAAGGGAGCCTGAATACTATGAAAAATATCACGAAAAAGGATCTGGTGGAACAGATAGCCGACCGAACGGGCCTCACCCGGGTCGACACTAAAATTATCGTCGAGAGCTTCCTCGATTCGATCTCCCAGGCCCTGCAGGACGGAACCAATATTGAAATCCGTAAATTCGGCCGTTTCAAGACCAAGAAAAAGAATGCGCGCCGCGCGCGGAATCCGCGGACCAATCAGTACATCGATGTAGCATCAGGCTTCAAACCGGTCTTCGAGGCATCCAAAGAGCTGCGCAAGCGGATCAACGACGCGGTCGGCCTCCAACCCATTGACCGGTCCCCAGCAAATCCCCTCTAATTTTCAAGCGCTTCAGAACGTTTCGTCGCGGCAAATACCGCCTTGATCACCGCATCCTTGACACCGTGACCCTCCAGCGCCATCATGCCGTGCGCCGTGGTCCCGCCCGGTGTCATTACTTTCTTAATGAGATCAGGCAGGCTGTCGGTTGATGTCGCCGCCATTTCCGCCGATCCCAGAACCGTCTGCAGCGCGCACTCGCGTGCGGTGTCTGCCGGCAACCCGGCCATGATACCGGCTTCGATGAGGGATTCCATGAAGTAAAAAACATAGGCGGGCCCGCTCCCCGAAAGGCCGGTGACCACATTCATCGATTTTTCCTGGACTGCCAGCGCCTTACCGCAGGCACCGAAGACCGCAGCGACCAGCGCGGCGTCCTCAGGCGTGGCATTTTCACTGAGCGCATAGGCGCTCATACCCTTGCCGATCAGGGCAGGCGTGTTCGGCATGACACGGCAGATCCTCGCTCCGTCGGGCAAAAGCTTTTTAAGCGAAGCGATGCTCTTTCCGGCGGCTATCGAAATCCAGAGCGGCGCGATGATTCCTGCACCGGCCTGCTCTGCAACCCCTGCAAGCGCGGCGGCACAATCGTAAGGCTTTACTGCAACGACGACCGCATCCGGCGCCGCTCCGGCGGAAAACCACCCGGCCGGCTCCATGACGGCTACCGAACTATCGAGCTTTTGCAGCGCTTCTTTCTTTGCATCCCAGGCAACAAGCTCGATTCCTTCACCGAATGCCTTGCGCAATCCGGTAAGAATCGCCCCGCCCATGGTTCCCGTTCCCAGCATTGCCAGTTTCATAGTATCGTCCCTGCTCCCGGTCAGCTCTTCATGGCGCCGAGAAAGTCCTTATTGGATTTCGTGCTCGCTATCTTCTCGTTGAGGAATTCCATCATTTCGATGGGCGTCATGGTGGCGAGAAACTTCCGCAGTATCCACATGCGGTTGAGCTCCTCTTCGGTGAGCAGCAGCTCTTCCTTACGGGTACCGGACCGCATGAGGTCGATGGCAGGGTAGACCCGCCGGTCGGCGATTTTGCGGTCGAGCACGAGTTCCATGTTGCCCGTTCCCTTGAACTCTTCGAAAATGACCTCATCCATGCGGCTGCCGGTTTCGATGAGCGCGGTAGCGATGATGGTAAGCGAGCCGCCGTTGTCGATGTTGCGCGCGGCGCCGAAGAAGCGCTTCGGCTTGTACAGTGCCTGCGAGTCAACGCCGCCTGAGAGAATCCTGCCCGAGTGGGGAGCCACGGTATTGTGGGCACGTGCGAGACGGGTAATGCTGTCCAGAAGGATTACCACATCGCGGTTATGCTCCACCAGACGCTTGGCGCGTTCAATCGCCATCTCTGCCACCACCACGTGACGCTCGGCCGGTTCGTCGAAGGTCGAACTGATTACCTCGGCCTTCACCGACCGCTGCATGTCGGTCACCTCTTCGGGCCGCTCGTCGATGAGCAGCACGATGAGGAATACCTCCGGATGATTCGCGAGAATCGCATTGGCGATGGTCTTTAAAAGGACGGTTTTTCCGGTACGGGGCGGGGCGACGATAAGCCCGCGCTGCCCCTTGCCGATGGGCGTCATGAGATTCATGATGCGCGTGGCGACGTCCTTGGGATTGTATTCGAGATTGAACCGCTGGTCCGGAAACAGGGGGACCAGGTCGTCAAAATTGATCTTCTTCTTGCACTCTTCCGGGTCCTCGTAATTGATCATCTCAACGCGCAGGAGAGCGAAATAGCGCTCAGAGTCCTTGGGCGGCCGAACCTGGCCCGAAACCGAATCGCCGGTTTTCAGGTAGAACCGCTTGATCTGCGACGGCGAAACATAGATATCGTCCGGGCCGCTCAGGTAACTGTTGGAAGGGGAGCGGAGAAAGCCGAAACCGTCGGGCATTATTTCGAGAACGCCCTCAGCGAACATCTGACCGCTCGACGCTGCCTGGGACTGCAGAATCTGGAAAATCAGCTCCTGACGGCGAAGGCTGCGATGCTCGCCGATATTCTGGCCGGCAGCAAGGTCATTGAGTTCCGACATCGACATCGCTTTGAGTTCAACTACATTCATGCTTGAATCACCTCTTGTTAAAGTAAAGGATTGCGTGCGCAGAGCTTTCGACCCGGAACTCCGCACCACTGGTGGGGGGTATATGAAATAGTTACTGAAGAACCACCGTTTTTAAAAGTTCGTACCCTGGTTATTATGAGCGCCCCGCCCGACTGTCCGTCAGGGCCTTATGAAGAGAGCTTTCGCTCTTAAAGGTGCAGCTCCGGTAGCGGAAGATCTACCAAACTTCTACGCCGCAACACACTCGTTCTATTTCAAAAATCTATCGTTAACGCTGGATTGATCTCGTGATTAAACGCAGATGGGAGGTCCGCACAAAGGATTCGGAGCCGGATGGACCTACGGGCTTCATACTAAATATGGCGTTTTCCGGGAGAAATGTCAATAGAATAATTACAATTAATGTTTTTTGAGACTTAAGACCATTACAAGAAGAAAATTCAAATGCTTCTGGCGGGGAAACCGCCTGAGCGGTTCCCCCACCTGAGCAGTAGCCTTCTTCCTCTTTTAGCTCTCTAACTCTCCAACTTTCCAACTGTATTTATATTGCCACCAGCATCGCCCTCCCCATCGGATGTCCATACAAACGATTCAACGCCTGGCTTACCGTGTCGACAATGTCGTCGTAGCGGCCGTGGGGAAAGGCCGCGAGCTCGTCGATGGTCTCCTGCGCCCACTCCTTGTCTTTCGGAAAGAAAACATTCCCGGCTTCGAACAGGAACGAACAGGCATAGGCGCGGGCCTCCTTGGAATCCTGGACATCGATGGGAATGATTCCGGGAATCTCCCGCTGCAGCAGGCTTATGATCGCGCTCCCGTTCGCCTTGCGCTCGATGCACGTCTCGACGCTTCCATGGTACTTGCCCGAAAGCCTCCGTATCTGCTCGATCGTCTCGCCGATGTCCCACTTTCCGCGCACCATTTTCAGCAGGTAGGCCTGCGCACCCGACATTCCCCATACGGTGCAGGCGACGTAGTCGTTGTTCTCACCTCCCTCGAAGGTGCAGTCCCACGACTGCACGATCCTGTCGATGACCGGCAGGCTGTCGTAGTACCTGAACCACTTTTTCTTGAAAATATTGCCCTCGGTTGCCGCCGGCCGCTGCTGGATCATGGCGGCGAACGTGCGCCCGGAGCTCTTTTTCAGCGCCAGAGCCTTGTCGCAGGAGTGACGGGCGGGCCAGAGCGCCTCCCCCACCTCGCGCGGGTCGTCGATCGCCAGGAGCGACTCCGCGGGATACATGTTTGCGAACCCGCACTCCTCCCGTATTCCCGGCAGGAGAAATATCTTCCAGTTTTCGGGTTCCCTGGCGAGGATTCTCCCGGCGAGATCGTCTTCGTGCCAGCGGGTGCAGGTGAAGACGACCCGGCTGTCGTTGTTGAGCCGCGTAAAGAAAACATCGGTCCACCACTCCCAGAGCCGGTCCCGCCAGGTAAGCGACTGCGCTTCAACGCTGTTTTTGATTGGGTCGTCAATGAGCCCGACGTCGATCTGGCTCCCGGTGAGGGAACCCATGACCCCGACCGCCTTATAGCTTCCGGTAAACCCGGGAATCTCGAACTCATCGCGCGTCTTCGACCAGGCGCCCTTTGCCCGTTTCCTATTGGGCAGTACCGTGTCCTTGAAAATCGCCCGGTAACGCGGTCCTGCAACGATCCGCCGTACCTCGCGGTTGAATTTCCGGGCAAGATCGGCCGAAAAGGCGCACGCCGCAATCTTCAGGTCCGGATTGCGGCCGAGCGCATACGCCGGGAATCGCCGCGATGTCAATTCGCTCTTGCCGTGCTGGGGCGGCATGAAGACCATAAGCCGAGGGATTTCCCCGGCATAGACCTTATCCAGGCAGCCGCACAGGACCCGGTGAAACCAGCGGTCCCGGTACCGCGGCATGGTGGTTTTGACAAACTGCAGGAACGATGTCCGGGCCTCCCTGGTCTGGGAACCCATCCTCCTGAGCCAACCGAAATCCCCGCAGTTAAGCTGCTCCTTCTCTCGCATTGCATCTCCTCCCGTGTCTCGCATGTATCTCCCCCCTTTTCTTGAATACTCCTCATGCGCAACTATTTTCATTCTAAATTAAGCTATATATTTTAATTTTTCAGCTTTATAAATTTTAATTTTTATATAATTCATGGAGTTACGAAGGATATATTTTGGCCTCACGGCGACATCGGAGAGTGTTGACGCCGAATTGGAGGCGATATTCCAGAATGAGAATCAGGGGCTTTTGCAGGAAGAGCACGACTATGCTCGTTGGTTTCGTATGAGGTGATGCGCGGTCGCCCCGGTCCCTGCCCGGGATACTTTCAGAACCGGATTGAATGAACATCAAAGGGGCCTGGAAGCACCTCATGGACACCATGAGAATGATAGAATGGCCGGCTATCAAGTTATGCGCAAGTAAGCAGGTATTGCAGGAGGGAGTGTCCCTTTCTCAGAAAAAGGCGGTTTTTTAACCCGAATCGGCATTCGAAAAATTGAAGCTCCCCGAAGCAGCCTGCCATGTGCTCGCTGTGCCTGTTCAAATATGTGCAGTATCTATATTGATTGCATCAGGGTTAATTCTGCTATGTTCGTCTCAGTTTAGTGGAAAAGAGAACAATGCATGGATAATCAAACCGGCGCCGATAAAGCGCACGAAGCACTCCGATCTTCCGAACTCACCTATCGGCGACTTTTTGAAGCGGCAAGGGATGGCATTATAATCCTCGATGCGGAGTCCGGGCAAATCGTTAATGTGAATCCATTCCTGGTCGAACTGCTTGGTTATTCATACGACCAATTTATCCGTAAGGCCATCTGGGATATTGGTTTTTTTAAAGATGTCATCGCTAACCGAAGCAATTTCGAAGAACTGAAGGCAAGGCAATACCTCCGATATGAAGATTTGCCGCTTGAAACTGCGGATGGACGAAAAATTGATGTCGAGTTCGTCAGCAACGTTTACAAAGAAGATGGTCATGATGTTATCCAGTGCAATATCAGGGACATGACTGAAAGAAAACGGGCAGCAAATCTCATAGCTGCGGAACGGGAGCGACTTGCGGTTACCCTGCGCAGTATCGGTGATGGAGTAATTACCACCGACAATAATGGAAATATTGATATCATTAATGATGCAGCCGAAGAACTTTGCGGCTGGACCCAAGCCGGGGCCAAAGGGAAACCGTTATCAACCGTTTTTAAAATTATTCATGAGAATACCAGGGAGCCTCTTGAAAACCCTGTTGATCAGGTCCTTGCAACCGGTAAAATAAGTGAGCTTGGTAATCACACTATTATGATCGCAAAAGACGGTACGGAAAGGATCATCGCCGACAGCGCGGCTCCGATAAAAAATAAATTGAACGAGATTATCGGCGTTGTGCTGGTTTTCAGGGATATAACCGAAAAACAAAAATTATTGGATGCATTGCAGCGGAGCCAGAAGCTTGAATCGCTCGGCATACTTGCGGGCGGCATTGCTCACGACTTCAATAACCTTATGGGCGGTGTTTTTGGTTATATAGACCTGGCGCGTGAAAATACCAATGAAGAGAAAACCTCGCAATATCTTTCAAAAGCCATAACTACTATTGACAGGGCAAGAGGCCTTACGCACCAATTACTTACCTTCGCAAAGGGCGGCGCCCCAATTCAAAAACTATCGTCATTAATCCCGCTCATTCATGAGACAGCGCAATTTGCGCTGAGCGGGTCAAATGTTTCGTGTGTATATAATTTAAAGGAAAACCTGTGGCCATGCATAGTCGATGAGAACTAGATATGCCAGGTAATCGATAATGTCGTTATAAATGCCATGCAGGCCATGCCGCTCGGCGGCATGGTCGAAATAGCAGCGGAAAACATCACCTTAACCGATAAAACACATCCGCTGTTGAGAAAAGGCGATTATGTTAAAATAGCAATTAAAGACCATGGTGTCGGAATCTCAAATAAGTTAATTTCACACATATTTGACCCTTTCTTTACCACCAAACCAAGGGGTCATGGCCTTGGTCTTGCCACCTGCTATTCCATCATGAATCGCCATTCCGGCACGATAGAGGTCGAGTCGGTCCTGGATGAAGGCAGCACCTTTTATATATATTTGCCTGCTTCAAGAAAAGTTATTAAATCAGACGATGTTACTGAAGTCTCCCACAAAGGGACCGGCAAAATTCTTGTCATGGACGATGAAGAGATACTATTGGATATTGTCAGCGACATGCTGAAATCCATGGGGTACACCGTACTCTGCAAAAATGATGGTAAAGAAGCGCTGGATTTCTTTGTACTGGAAAGTAAATCCAACCGCAGGATTACCGCATTAATACTTGACCTGACCGTTCCCGGCGGAATGGGTGGTAAAAGAGTTGTCGAAGAGATCCGTAAAATAGATGCAACTATACCGGTGTTTGTTGCCAGCGGTTACGTGGATGACCCGATAATGCAAAATCCTCGTGCCTTTGGTTTCACGGCAAGCATCTGCAAGCCTTTCAGGAAAACAGAGCTTGCTGAAATGCTTGAAAAACATTTGAGCACGTTAAAATGATGCCGGTGGGATCGGGTACCTGCTATTAATCCTGGAGAAAATCATGCACAAAAACATTCTCGTGGTTGACGATAATGATATAATGAGCGCCATGGTTTTTACCGTCCTGGAGGATGCGGGATATACCGTAAAAACATGCGTCAACGGCAGGGACGGTATTGAAGCCTTCAGGACACAGCATTTCGACCTGGTTATTACCGATATTTCCATGCCGGTTATGGGCGGTATCGAGGTAATCAAACTGGTTCGGCAGGAAAACACTACCGTACCCATTATAGCGATGTCCGGTACCGACAGGGCTGAAAGTTTTTTAGGTATGGCAGACTACTATACTGCGGATTTCACGTTGCAAAAACCATTTGGACCGAAACAGTTACTTAACATGGTTAAAAAGGCTCTGGAATCGAAGTGAATGGAATAAGCGCCGGTTCTTAACGATTACATGCAACGCCTGCTCAAGGTGCTGTTTGATGCTGAAAAGATCGTCCTGAATTGTCAGCCGGATAGCTTTAAAAGATGCGTATCACCGATTTCTTTCATTACCCCGGAAGGCACCTCTGCTTCTTTTGCAAAAGACTGCCATCTATTCACGGCTTCACCAACCTTATCCACGATGCCGGCTCCATCCTTGATTCCGTATTGATCTGCTACAGCAAGTAAATCATCACGGCAACCACGAGGAGGGCATTCCGGAACGTCATCAAATGCCGGCCCTCTTTTGGCAAAGGCATGCTGATTTACCAACAACATATTCGCTTTCTGATCGGCAATTTTGCAGGGCATCAAATCGTAGGTCAATTTTAGAAAATACCGGCGAATATGGAACGAATATTGCTTTTATATATTCTCATGTTTTAGATGCTTTTAGACGGAAGCCGAAAAAATTTAGTGCAATCGCCGGGCCATTCGCAGGTGGACGGTTTGTTATCAGCGTTTTTTTTGTGAAAGTGCTTTGCTTTTTTCTATCGCCGCAAGGAGGATAAAATGAGAAACCGATTTGCTTTCAGCTTATTCAGCGCTGTTTTATTGTTTGCGCCTCAGGCTTTTTCTCAGAATGGCATTCAACCCGGCCTATTTGCCGGAGCGGGCGTGTTCAGATTTTACGAATCCAATTCAAAAGGCAGCCTGACCAGCAATACCAACACCGGATTTCTGGCGGGCGGGGTTCTAAGCATAGCTTTCAGCAGGTATTTCGCCTTTGAACCGGGAATTATGTACTCAGGTCGGGGTGGAGCTGCCCTCACGCCTTTCTATGACACCTTGGATAAAGATGTTGGTACGACCACCAACAACCTCAAATTCAACTATGTGGCAATACCACTCAATTTGAAGCTTAAATTACCCTTCATCCCCATAGTTACCCCCTATGGCCTGGCGGGGCTGAATCTTGGATTCCTGGTGTATGGAACCGAATCGAATACTGTGGCAGGCGTTACCAAGACAACCGTCATCAATAAGGATTTTCATAAAGAAGATTACGGGATTAATCTGGGCGGCGGCATTGAGTTCAGCGCCGGCCCTATTGTTCCCTTTGCGGAGGCGAGCTATCTTTTCGGGCTTGCCAACGTATCGGACGTTGCCGATGTCACTGCACACAATAAGGGTCTTGAAATAAAGGCCGGGGTCAGGTTTCAATAACAACAAAGAGCAGGTACAATGCAAGTGATCGCTCGAGTGAGGGAACATCGCAAACGCGACTTTGAGCGTCTCAGCCCAGGGGGAACCGCTTAAGCGGTTCCCCCACCAGAGGCATGCAAATCACCTGGTACTTATTCTATTCTCATTACCAGCCCCTTCAAATACTCCCCCTCCGGATGGGCCATATTGACCGGATGATCTGGCGCGGCGGAGAGGATATGCAGCAATTGCACATTTTTCCCCGAGTCCGCTGCCGCTGCGAAGACAATCTGGCGGAAGAGGCGGCTGTCAACGGCGCCCGAGCAGGAGAAGGTGAAGACGATCCCGCCGCGGGCGATCTTCCTCATGGCAAGCAGGTTGATGTCCTTGTACCCGCGCGCGGCCTTCTCGACCTCGCTTTGGTGCCGGGCAAAGGTCGGGGGATCGAGCACGATGAGGTCGTACCCCTCCCCGTTCTCCCGCAGCCAGGTGAAGATATCCGCAGCCGCCGCGGTTGCCTGCGACGGAGTATACCCGTTCCGCTCGAAATTCCTGCCCACCGCGGCAACGGCGGGCTTCGAACTGTCGATGGCCTTTACCGATGCGGCTCCGCCGGCCAGCGCGTTGAGGGCGAACGCCCCACTGTACGAGAAACAGTCGAGACATCGCCGCCTGTCGGCATAGCGCCGCACGAGCAGGCGGTTCTCCCGCTGGTCGAAGTAGTAGCCGGTCTTCTGGCCGCCGGACAAATCGACGCCGAGCGCGATCCCGTTTTCCCGTATGACCAGATCGGTCGGCACGGTGCCCCGGATGCAGCCGCCGCGCGGTTCGAGCCCCTCGCGCAGCCGTGCTTCGGTATCGGAGCGCTCGACGATAAAGGCGGGCGCCAGGCGGGCGGTGAGCGCGCCGATGATCTCCTCCCGGATTCGTTCCATGCCGGAGGTCAGGATCTGCAGGCACAGGCCGTCGCCGTAGCGGTCCACGACGAGCCCGGGAAGGAAATCTCCCTCAGAGTTGACGAGCCGCCAGGAGTCGGTAAGCGCCGGGTCAACGATGTGCAGCCGTGCGGCGAGCGCCCGGTCGATCCGCGACCGGAGCGTCGCCTCGGTGAACGGGGTATCGCCCCGCGTGAGCATGCGTACCGAGATCGCGGATTTCGCATTGTAGTAGCCGTGGCCGAGGACCGCACCCGTCGCACCGAGGACGCGGCAGGGATCTCCCGAAACTCCCCCGCCCTCGATGCGCTGGACCGCGCCGGAAAAAATCCACGGGTGGCCGTTTCGAACCGGCTTGTCCCGGCCTTCTTTCAGGTAAATGTTCATCATGGTATCCGATCGTCTACAGAAACAGCTTCTTCACGCCGTTTCCGATAAAGAAAATTGCAAAGAGGGTAAGAAATGCGGCGCACACGGCCGCGACCATGCGGTAGAGCTTATCCGTAAAATACGCCCGTCCCTTGCCTATTGTAAATGAGACGAGCGAGTACCAGGCGCAATCCGCCGCGATATGCCCGGTGAAAAAAACCGCGACCCCTGCGAAGCCCCACCGCCCCGCCTGCAGGATCCACGCGAGTCCGATGGTCGCCCACCAGATGCTCCAGTAGGGGTTGGCGATGCTGACGAGCATCCCGGTCACCACCAGGCGGCCCTGCGAGACGCCTGCCGGTGCGCGCTTGCCAAGCGCGAGCGTCGGGAGCGAGCGGAACATGCCGAAGGCAAGCCACAGCAGGATGGCGGCGCCAACAAGGCTTATTGTCCCGGTCGTGACGGTGCCGGTCAGGAACGGCGCAAGACCCAGGAAGAGCGCACAGACCAGGACGATCTCCGGGATCGCATGCCCCACTGTAAGGAGCGGCCCGGCGCGGAATCCGTGCCGGGAACTCTCCGCAATGGTCGCGGTCAGGAGCGGTCCGGGCATGAGCGCACCGGAGAGCGCCACGATGAACGAGCAGAGAAATACGCCGGAGAGTGAGCCCATGCGCTCTAAAATATGTCATGAGGGACCAATGGCCCGATCAGGGCGCGGGGGGGCCCGCAGTGCGCATGCCCTCGGTTTTTGCGTGCGCCGCCAGCCGTTTCAGGCGCCGGTTGTGCAGGCCGGTCAGCAGCGGAAACGAAACGGCAAAGGTAACGACCGAACTCGCCATTGCAAAAACGCTGCACCCGATCACCCACTGGACAAATTCATCGAGGTACTTCTCGTGCGTACCGTGCACCACCCGGTGGATCATTCCGGGAGTAAAAAAGTGCTTTGTCAAACGGAACAGACTATTGACAATATGATCAAATGTGCTGTCCGGCAGGAAATTGCGAAGGTCGTTGACCAGCCGGCGTGCGGTTTCGAGGGAAACCACGAGTCTCCCGGTGAATATTCCTCCGGCAAGCCAGAAGGGAACGAATGGGAGGACGGTCGTGCTCGCGGCGAGGACCGCCAGGACCCGGTTGAGCCGGAACAGGAAGGCGAGCGCGATGACGATCGGGGTGTGCAGCCCATAGAGCGGGCAGAACCCGACGAGGATCCCGAGCGCCAGCGACAACGCCGCCCGAAGCGGCGATGAGTTGGCATGCAGCTCATGGAGCGTCGCCGTTTTGAGTTTGACTAATACAGGTTTAATGCGCAAGGGCATGACGCCTCTGCCTCGCTGCCGGGTAAGGGTGGTACTGCACCTAGCCGCGCCGGAAACCGCTGTGCCGCTCGTCGAGGATCCTGGCATTCCTGCGCCAGGCGCCCCGCATCGATTGAATGGTCGAAACGTTCGAGATCAGGATCGGGAAACTGACGCGGGCCGCGTTGCGCACATGGTTGGCGATCCGCTCGACCGCCGACGGCTGGGCCGCGACGTGGATGCTGGCGCGATCGCCGTGCAGGCCGTCGCCGCCGATGGTAATGATGTAGTCGCCGATCTCGTCCAGCTCGTCAAGAGCATTCGTGACGACGAGCGGGAAGACCGACTGATTGTTCACTTTGAGCATTTCGTCGGTCCTGCCGAGGATGGGGCCGATCCGGAACGACTTGCGCCCGCAGGCGCAGTCGCCGGGAACCCTGAAGGTGATGTCGCCGGTCCGGTACCGCAGAAGCGGCATGCCCTCGATGCCGAAGGTCGTTGCCACGAGTTCGCCCGGCGTGTTGTCGGGCAGCGGATTCCCCTTGTCGTCGACGACCTCCGCGTACAGGAGCTCGGGGTGTGCATGCCCGCCGGACCGTTCGAGGCAATCGGCGAATGAATCGGCCAGTTCGGTAATGGCGTAGGAGCCGAAGACCTTCGCGTTCCAGTCCTCTTCGAGCTTCTTCCCGGGCGCGTTGATCGACATATCGGCATTTTTGAGGCTCTCCCCGACGCCGACGATTTTCTGCACGCCGCTCTCCGCGGGCCGATAGCCGTTTTTCGTCAGGTCAAGTGTCAACCGTCGGAGGAACGAGGGTGCGCCCAGGAGCACGGTGGGACGGAACTCTTCGAGGTACTGGCGAAACAGCTGGTGACCCGGAAGCCCGGCCCTGCCGATGGTCGCGTGCAGGAGCGTCAGCCCGCGATAGTAGCCCAGGCTCGGCAGCGCCATGCCGTCCATGCCTACTAGGAGCAGCACGCGGTCGGACGACGAAATCCCCATTGCATTAAAAGAAAGCGCCTCGCTGAAGGCAAGACGGTCGAGGTCGCTGTCGGTAAGCCCAATGAAGATCGGCCTGCCGGTTGCCCCGGACGTCGCGACGGTTTCGATGATCGCGGATGGCGCGGCCGCGGCAACTGCGGCGCTGCCCGCGGCAAGAACGGTGCGGTCGGTGAGCGGCAGCCCGGCGATATCGTCTATCGTGCGAAGGTCCTCGGGAACGACTCCCTTGAGGGCCTCTTTGTAATAGGGCGAACTGGCCTTAACGTACTGTATATGATTGCGCAGGGCGCGGATAGTCTTTGCGGCGATCTCATCAGCCGACAGAAACTCCCACGAAAGCCCCGGATTGAAGTTCAAAATTCCTCCTCCCGGGAGAGCCCGGATCGATCAGCACTCCAAAATAGTATAAAAACGGAAAAAAACCAACAGCCCCGCCCGCCGCATGACCGCGGTCACCGGGCAACCGACACCTTCCAGCGCGGCAACTCTTTGAGACTCACCACTTCCTGGTGCGAAATGATGAGATGGTCAAGAAGCGGAATTTCAAGCAATCTGCAGATGGCAAACAGCCGCTCGGTCAACGCCCAGTCGGCCTCAGAGGGCTTGATTCCCCCGCCGGGATGGTTGTGGGCGACGATGATCGAGGTGGCGCTGTACCGCAGCGCGCGCTCCATGATGCGGCGCGGGAAGACCGCGCACTGGTTGACCGTTCCCTCGGCCAGGATCTCGGTCTCGATGACCTCGTTGCGGTTGCCAAGAAAAAGGGCCGCGACATATTCGTCGCGCCGGTGGCCGAAGGTGGTGCGCAGGTACTCTTCAATATCGCGCCGGTGAGAAATAAGGCTCTTCCGCAGGTACTTCTCCTTGAGGCAGTAGGCCATGATCTCGCGCACCAGCGCGAGGTGGGAGGCGCAGCGGGGACCGATCCCCTCCACTTCGGCAAGTTCATGGGCCGGGGCGTTCAGGATCGCGCTGAGGCCGCGATAGCGCCGAACCAGCTCCTTCGCCAGGGGCTTGGTATCGCGGCGCGGAATGGTAAAGGTCAGCAGGAGTTCCACAATCTCGTGGAGGTGCAGGCTGGCGAGTCCGCTCCCGGTGAACCGGTCGAGCAGCCGCCGGCGGTGACCGGCGGTATCCCCGGCCTGATTTGCCGCCGGATCTTCCTGCAGGCCGGTCGTCTCATCCGTCATAATGGTCCTTTCCCGGGGAACTCCCCGGCATCCCGGTTAAGAAAATATGATTGCCCACCGCATTGCGCAAAGTTCGCCTTTCGGCGCGCCGTCTCCCTTCCCGGCCCTGGAGCATTGACAGGCCCCGGGGAGGAAAGCATTTTTATCACCTATGACCATTGATACAACCGACAGTTCCCCGCTCCAGCCTCTTCCGCCGCCCCTGTCGCTAATCATCGCCGTTTACAACCAGCCGAAGTTTCTCCGCTGGATTTTCCTGAGCCTTCTCAACCAGACCTTCAAAGATTTTGAAACGGTGATTGCAGACGACGGCTCGGGTGAGGCAATCGATGAGGTGGTCGCGGAATTCCAGCCCATGTTCCGGAGGCCGATCCTGCATATCCGTCACGATAATCTGGGTTTCCGGAAAACCGTGATAGCCAACCGTTCGGTGGAGAGCGCCGGGGCCGAATACCTGGTATTTACCGACGGCGACTGCATCCTGCACCACCGGTTCATCGAACGACACTATGCCCGCCGCCGCCGCGGGACCGTACTCTCCGGCAGACGCGTCTCCCTTGACGCCATCCTGACGAATCGCCTGACCGACGAGGATATCGGAACCAGGCGCATCGAACGGATCTCCTTCTGGCGGGGCCACTGCTCTGGGAATGAAGCCCGCCATGGGATCTATGTTCCGCTCCTGTTTCGTCTCGATGGCCTGTTCCGCAAGACCTGGCCGATACTTGGCTGCAACTTCTCGCTCTACAAAAAGGATTTTCTCGCCGTGAACGGGTACGATGAGCGTATCATCGGCCGGGGCATGGAGGACAGCAACCTTTACGAGCGCATGCGAGTCAAAAAACTGCGATTCCGCAATCTGAGCCGTGAGGCGATCCAGTACCATGCCTTTCACAAAGCCGATCCGGTGCCGCATTCCGCCGAGACCATACGCCAATTTACGCATCCAACGGAATACTGGACGGAATTTGGAATGGTGAAAGGCCCGGAGAAATAAGAGCCTCTGGTGGGGAAACCGAGCTTAAATCAAATGCCTTTGGTGGGGGANNCGCTCGCCCACTCCCGCAACGCTCACATGAGGTAGAAAAAACAGGGCAAAAAAAGATCCCCCGCCTTCGGCGCCCCCTTTTTAAGGGGGTCACGGGTTCAGAAAAAGATATTATAACCATTCTTTTTTTATAGCTTTTTAATGTGTTTTCTACCTAATGGAGGCGTTGTGGAGGAACGAGAGCGCCTGCTGAGCATAGCGAGGCAGGCATAGCCTCGCACTTCCGCAGGAGGGGGTGTGCCTGAAGACGCGTGCCTTTCGCGGCTTTAGGCCAGGGGCTGGTGCAATTAAAAATATTAATACGCCGTCCATTTTGCCTTTTGAGCAAAATGGGTAACCGCCATAGCGGTTCCCCCACCAGAGGACCTAAGATTAAGGCTCAACCTTCTATCCCGATCTCCCTATCTTTCAATCTTATTTATTATTGCTGTCTTATTCCCCGACAGGTCCGCCTTGTTAAACGCGGAATCATCCGGAAGAGCGAGACGGAAATTGCGCACACCATCGATCTCGGCTCTGCACTTCCCGGTGGTAAAATCGAGCACATGGCCGCCCCGGTCGCGCCGGTCGCTGATAAAATGCAGATGCCAGCCGGCAACAGTGATGCCGCCTGCATAAGCCGGGCAGCGAAACCCTGCGACAGTGCCCCGAATGCCGGTGAATTTGAATACCGCCTGATCCTTCACCGCTTCCTGCATTGGCCGGTAGGGTGGATGCTGCCGCGGAACGCTGCGCGCCCGGAGCGTTTCAAACGAGCCGGTAATCTTTACTGCATAGAAGATGTTCAGGGTCGGGAAGAGGCTGTCAAGTTTCTTTTCGGCGGCTTCCATGCTCAACCCCGGTTCGAGGTCAACGGTATCTGCGGCATGAAAAAAGGTCACTGCCGCAAAGGGGGTGCGCATAGTGTCATCAGGAACTACCACAGCTCCGGAGGCGTCGATCCGAAAGAAGGTATCGTTGAGAAAAACCATCTCACCATTCAGGCCGCTCACGGTTCCCAGCCCGAAATCTCCCCGGGTCTTGAGCGAACCGAGAGTCGTGTTCCCGTCATAAATGCCGGTCAGCAGGGCGCCGATGGTCGATACCTGGGTGAGCGTATCGCCGGACCATGCCGGGAATAAGAGCGATGGTGCAATGGCCAGAAGGGTGCACGACCATGCTATAAGGCGAAAATTCATAGCGAGACCTCGCCGATTATCCGCATTATCAATTTATGTATTACTAGTATCTTCCTGCAATGCCTTCATTTTATTCCGCATGTTGGCCCGTTTCCCGGAATCGAGCTCCATCTTGCGCAGCCGGACGTTCTTCGGTGTAACTTCTACCAGCTCGTCTTCGGCAATGAATTCGATCGACTGATCGAGAGAGAGGAGCCGCGGCGGCCGCATGACGACCGTGGCCTCGGAAGTGGAGCTGCGCATATTGGTAAGCTTTTTCTCGCGGGCAATGTTGACCGCCATGTCGTCGGGCCGGTTGCGTTCGCCCACAATCATCCCGGCGTACACCTCGGTCCCGACCTCGATGAGCAGTTCGCCGCGGTCAGCCATGCCCATGCAGGCATAATTCGTTACCTTGCCCGCCCGGTCGGCAATCATAGTACCGTTTGTCCGCTGCGGGATGGGTCCGAACCATTTCTCGTATCCTTCGAAGAGCGTGTTCATGATGCCGGCGCCCTTGGTATCGGTCAGGAACTGGCTCCTGAAGCCGATGAGCCCGCGCGAGGGAATGATAAATTCCATAATTGCACGGCCGTGACCATGGTTCTCCATGGTGGTCATGCGGCCCTTGCGCGTGGACAATTTTTCGGTAACGACGCCTACCCGCTCCTCGGGAACATCGAGATACACCCGTTCCACCGGCTCCATGACCGTGCCATTCTCTTCCCGGGTAATGACGCGCGGTTTGGAAACCATGAACTCGTATCCCTCGCGCCGCATGGTTTCGATGAGCACCGCCATCTGCAGCTCGCCGCGGCCGCATACCTCGAAGGCGTCGGTCCGACCGATATCCTTGAGCTTCATCGAAACGTTGCCGAGAACTTCACGGGTAAGCCGGTCGCGCAGGTGGCGCGAGGTCAGGAACGTTCCTTCACGCCCGGCAAGGGGACCGTTATTGACGTAGAAAATCATGGCAACGGTCGGTTCGTCGATCCTTATCCGGGGAAGCGGCTGGGGGTCGAGATCCGAGGATATGGTGTCGCCGATCTGCACATTTTCAATACCGGCAACGGCAATGATATCGCCGGCAACCAGCTGGGGCATCTGGGTCTTCTGCAGGCCGTGAAAGGAGTAAAGGACCGAGCATTTAACCCCGTGCGTTACCGTTTCTTTTCCGCAAAGGCTGTAGGTCTTGTTCAGTTCGAGCATGCCGCTCGAAAGTCTCCCGATCGCAATCTGGCCGACATAGGGGTCGTAGCCGAGATTGGTGACGAGGAACTGCGGTACGAAGTCGTCGTTCGCCTCCGGACCCGGGATTCTCGCAAGGATCGCCTCGAACAGGGGGGCAAGGCTGGTCGATCCATCCCCGATCTTGTTATGGGCTACGGCGGTCTTGGCATTGGTGTAGAGAATCGGGAAATCGATCTGCTCCTCGGTGGCGTCGAGGTCGATGAACAGGTCGTAGACCTCATTGACCACCGCTTCGATGCGCGCATCCGGACGGTCTATCTTGTTGATCACCAGGATAATGGGAAGCTTCTTTTCCAGCGCCTTGCGCAGCACGAACCGGGTCTGCGGGAGCGGCCCTTCGCTGGCGTCGACCAGGAGGAGTGCGCCGTCCACCAGGTTCAGGCTCCGTTCCACTTCGCCGCCGAAATCAGCGTGTCCCGGCGTATCGACAATGTTGATTTTGACGCCGCTGAACTGGACAGAGGTATTTTTCGCCTGGATGGTAATCCCACGCTCCTTTTCGAGATCCATGGAATCCATGATTCTTTCGGCGACTTCCTGGTTTTCCCTGAAGGTGCCGCTTTGGCGAAGCATGCCGTCGAGAAGGGTGGTTTTTCCGTGATCTACGTGAGCGATAATGGCGAGGTTCCGAAATTCAGATTTTCTCATTGTGGGGGTACTTGTTATCCTTTTCTGGGGTAATGCGGATGAATTATAAAGACTAGAAGGCTGAAATATACCTTTTGCCGGGAAATTTTAATAATATTAGGTTATTGCTCAGGTGGGGAAACCTCGCTTCGCGGGTTTCCCCTGGCCAAAGCCTCCGCGCCCGGCTTTGCGCGGCTCCGACCAGGGGGAATCGCCTGAGCGGTTCCCCCACCAAGAGCCTTTGATTTAAGCTTGGTTCCCCCACCTGAGCAGTAATAATAATTTTGGAGGGTACTCATTAATAATGATAGAAGAACCTCTCAATCTCAGCCATAAATCGCTCCTTTCAGCGTCGCTTCGCGCCTGCGGCTCCCCTCTTTCCGAATACAGCTTTGCAAATCTCTATCTGTTCCGGGAAAAGCACGCCTACTCGGTCCTCATCGACCAGGAAATCTTTATCCGGGGAAAATCCTATTCCGGAAGCGACTATGTCATGCCGATCCGGGATGTCCGGAAAATCGATAAGGCCGTGCTCGACGGAATGATCGACCGCTACGGAAGGCTGTTTCCCATTCCGGAGGAGTGGCTTGCCGCGTTCCCGGCACCGGAGTACTCTTCAACCTTTGACGCTGCGGAGAGCGATTATCTCCACCGCATCGAAAACCTTGCGACCTATCCCGGCAGGAATTTCCACAGCAAGCGAAACCTCCTCCATCAGTTCCAGGACAGCTATGCATCCGCGGCGCTTCCCCTCACCAATGACCGGCTCGCCGATGCACGGAAAGTGCTTGATATCTGGAATGAAACCTCCGATCTTCCGCCGGAGGCTACGGATTACGGGGCGTGCCTTGAAGCGCTTTCACTCTACGAAGAGCTCGTTCTCTGCGGCGGGATCTACTATGCCGATGGCGAACCGGCGGGATTCATCATCGGTGAGGAGCTCGACCCGGCAACCTTCGTCCTCCACTTCGCGAAGGCCGACCGGCGGATCAAGGGGATCTATCAGTATATGTATCAACAGTTTGCCGGTATTATGCCCGCCAAGTATGCGGTTTTTAATTTTGAACAGGATCTGGGACTCGACTCATTAAGGCAAACTAAGGCATCGTATCATCCTGACAGAATGGGAGCAAAATATCGGATAGAGCGATCGGCGCAGGGATGACCTGTTCGAATAGGCAAAGCGAGGGCATTCCGGTAGCGTTTCAGTTTGAAATTTTGCCAGCTTGCCCGGAGTTGATCTCGCAATGGGGGAAACTACTCAACAAACCCCCGAACCCGGCCCCCCCATGCCGTCGAATTGGGCCGTTTAGGTGGCCTCCAAGGAGGAAGAGCACGAGCTGAAGCTCTTACTTCGGAAAAACGGTCAGAACTAGCTAAAAAAGCCGCAAAGGAACGATGGAAAGATAAGCCTATTCGTGAGTAGTTCCGCATCTTTATCCGTTTGATGAATATTTTAGGAATCGGTTTGGAATATTTTTCCTCATATTTGCCATTGCACCCATTATATTTATATTCAGAACGGGATAGTCTTTCATTTATTGGGAGAAGGAGGATTCAATGTTCCATTCACAACGATCTACAGCAGAAAAATATTTTTCGCCATACAAACCCAGGCTCTGTAGATGTATTATGGAGAGTTTCTATCGTTTTCGCAAAACCAACAATGAGGATGCCTATAAATACGAAACACGGACAAAGGCTGGAATTATCCGTGATTTGATTATTGATGCCGCTCAAATGGAATTTGGCTCTGATGAAAACATTAAATTTTTGACTGGCACTCATGATAAGCTTATGATGCTTGATAATAAGTATATATTAAGATTCAAAAAATTCAATGAAGATTTAACTACCTCAAATTTCCAAACACCCCGAGCGCAAGCGTATGTTGAACAGTTTAAAATTGATGGAATCCCATCAGATCCCTTAAGACTTGAGATCGGATATCTGCCTGACTCTCTTATTACTGAAATTAAAGGTATATACATTGTCCGTTTAGCCCATAAGATTGCCCAATGGTATCTTAGACTTGACGATAGTGATATCGAATTAGGAATCCCTGGCGATGCTTTTGATGCTATCATTATACCCCCTATTGAGGTAAGACTTAAGAGTGGTATCCGGCGGAAGGATGGCACAAATGATGCAAACGGCTAACTCGGCAATGATTTCTCTTGCAAGGGGATCTCGCGGACTGACTCAAAAAGAATTAGTGGAAAAATCCAATGGGATTTTATCTCAAGCGGCACTTTCAAAAATTGAACAAGGATTAACTGAATCGTCGATTGAAATTATTAATGAAATTGCACGAATAACAAATTACCCTGTTAAGTTTTTCTTTGAAGATTATATCCCCTATTCACACCATAGCGTGTATCATAGAAAAAGAAAAACAATTGCCAGAAGCATTCTAAAAAGAATAGACGATAACACAGAAATCAAAATTTTGCATATTCAAAAATTATTAGTGGCCGTAGATATTCCCGACGATAGCTTTCCCCCTATTGACCCGGACTTGCCAATTGATCCGTTATCGGTTGCTCGGAGTGCTCGCCAGTATTTTAAATGTCCTAAGGGCCCCATTAAATCCATAGTTGAAATAATAGAGCGAGCGGGAGGAATAATTATACCTTGCAACTTTGGGACGCCAAAAATGGATGGGTTCACTATGTTTATAGATAAAACTCCACCCTTGATATTTATTAATAAAGATATGACTGGCGACCGGTGGAGGTGGACGTTGGGCCATGAATTAGGCCATATTATTATGCATTTACATCGATTTGTTCAAGATGAAGAAGCTGCTCATGTGGAAGCAGATCAATTTGCTTCTGAATTTTTAATGCCAGAGGATGACATTCGGTACCAACTACATAGTATCAATCTTGATAAGCTTGCAGCACTTAAAAAATATTGGAAGGTTTCTATGGCAGCATTATTAAAAAGAGCCCAAAGTCTCAGATTATTATCGCCAAGAATGGCTCGTCAAAATTGGATGCTGCTTAGTTCAAAAGGATGGAGATTAAGAGAACCTCCGGAAACAGATATACCTATTGAAAAGCCTCTTGTGTTTGAAAAGTTGCTTCAAATACATAGAGATGAGCTTGGATATACTACAGAAGAATTTGCAGAAATGTTAAGAATACCTATTGAGGATTTTGAGGAGAATTATCAACCTAAACCTAACCCTAAACCTCGATTAAATCTTTATGTCGCCTAAAAGTATGTGGTGATGCAAATAGCTAATCGATAAAGGCAAAGTAATAAGAAAGATAAATCTAAAAAAATAAAGGGTTTGCTCTGCGCAAACGGAGCAAACCCTCATGATGGTTTCCCCTTATCCAAAGAAAGGGGATGGTTCCAAACCCGCATTTAAAAGATACCATTTGGGGCCATTATTCGCAAGTATCTTAGAAAGGACGTGGCTCCTTATGGCCAAGATATTGCCCAAAGCGCGTTATCGCGCTGTAAGCTATTTTCGTCATTGGCGAACCGGAAAGCTTATTTTTGCTGCAAATTATGGCAAAAAGTGCTTTTGGATTCCAGTGAAAAGGTAGCAACGAGGGGGAGCCAAAAGCTCCCCTTCTTTTTTTATTAAAATTGGCTTTTATATTTGACCTCTCAAGCTCAATAGAGTCTTAAGCAGCTAGTCGGTAAGCCCCCCGCCAACGGTGTAT
>PLTF01000044.1 GCA_003164335.1 Fibrobacterota bacterium | reverse complement strand
GCCATCCAAAAGAATTTGAATTTGCTTTTGGATTCCGGCTCGGCCTTGCCGAGAGCCCGGCTGAGGCGGTCCAAATGAATTCGAATTTTCAAAAAAAACTGCAGCAATAGTAACGGGAAGTATATTATTTCGTCACATCACGGTTATTCACCTTCAACCGCACTTTCTATGAAACAATTCCATGGAATCGTCACCGGCAACACCCCGATAAGCAGCGATTTTCTTGAGATGACCTTTACCTGGGACAATTCGGCGGGCATGCCGGTTCCCGGACACTTCTTTACGCTTCGCATTTCCGGGGACTCGGTACCGCTTTTGCGCCGTCCGTTCGCACTATCGGCATTCGATGCAACCAACGGTGCCGCGGTAATGTATCAGCGTCGCGGACGGGGTACGGCGCTTCTGGCGACAAAAGGAGAGGGTGACCCGCTCGACGTCCTGGGTCCGCTCGGTCGTCCGTTTCCGCTGCCCGAAGGTCGGAAAGCACTTCTCATAGCAGGCGGAATCGGCATCGGACCGATAGCCTTCCTGGCCGACACCCTTGCCGGGCGGGAAATACCGTTCCAGCTGGTCATCGGCTGTCGAAGCGCCCCGCTCTTCCCCGCAACGCTTCGTCTCTCCGGCCTTGGGCCGGTCATCTGCACGGACGACGGCAGTCTCGGGTTCAAGGGGACCACCGGCGACTACCTCCGTTCCATTGAAGCAACCATCGATCGGGACACCGTTCTTTATGCGTGCGGACCGCTTCCCATGCTGCGGGCTTGCCATGAACTGGCTATTCGCCGGGAATGCGAATGCTTCGTATCGGTCGAGCAGGTCATGGCATGCGGGGTTGGTGCCTGCATGGGCTGCGCGGTCAAGGCTGCCGGCGGCGGTTACCTGCGCGCCTGCACCGAGGGGCCGGTTTTTGCCAGCAGGGAACTTGCATGGGAGTAGGGACGATTGAAGAATTGCACCCTATTTGAAAAAACAATTAGTTTGGGGCATAGATGATACTATCGGTAAAAATCGGCAGCGGCACGCTCAATAATCCTGTGGGCGTAGCATCCGGCACCTTCGGTTACGGGAGCGAGTACGAGCAGCTCCTCGACCTGTCGCGGCTTGGCGCCATTTATACCAAGGCGGTTACCCTTGAGGCTCGCGCGGGCAACGAGATTCCGCGCATGGTCGAAACGCCTTCGGGTCTCCTGAACTCCATCGGTCTCGCCAATGTCGGCGTGGAACGGTTTCTCGCCGAGAAACTGCCGCCGCTTACAGGTCTTCGCTGCGCCATTATCGCCAACGTCGCGGGTGCGAGTGAGGACGAGTATGCCGCCGTCGTGGAACGGCTTGACGGCGCTCCCGGTCTTTTCGGTTACGAGATCAACCTCTCGTGCCCGAATGTCAGGCATGGCGGGCTTGCGTTCGGGACCGACCCCCGGCAGATCGAACGGCTCACCGGACGGCTGCGGGCCATCACGGCAAAACCACTTATTGTCAAGCTCACACCGAACGTTACCGACATCGCGGTCATCGCAAAGGCCGCCGAGGCGGGAGGAGCCGACGCCATCTCCTGCATCAACACGCTTGTCGGCATGGTGATCGATACCGGAACGAGGCGCCCGGTGCTGCCCCTCGGCAGCGGCGGGCTGAGCGGCCCGGCCGTTCGCCCGGTCGGGGTGGCGATGACCTGGAAGGTCAGTCGCAGCGTTGCCATACCGGTCATCGGCATGGGCGGCATCATGACCGCCGACGATGCGCTCCAGTACCTCCTGGCCGGCGCCTCGGCAGTCCAGATCGGGACCGGGACCTTTGTCGATCCGTCAATCCCGATAAAAGTTCTGGAGGGAATTGAAGAATATTGCGTTCGGGAAGGGATTGACTCGGTAGAAAAGGTGAAGGAATTTTTGAAATAATAATTTTTACTACTACAAAATCAAAGTCAACTTATGGGCGTTCCGGAGGGCACCCTGAAGGGTGCCCTCCGGCGCGCCTCCGCCGGGCTCTCGGCATAGCCGAGCCGGTATTTCCAGCCCTGCGGCTACGCCTTGGTCTGGAAACACTGTCGGGGTCGCTTTCGCTCCTCCCGACACCCTCTGTCCTCGCTAACGCAAAGTCAAAAGATTTAAATTCGTAAAAGAGTAAATGCGGGAAAGATTTTAAATCTTTTGATGTTACGCATGTGCCCTTGTACGGTTTTGCTTTTCCGTATTTGCGTTTTCTACCATAATAGAGGGCGTTGCGGGAGGGGNNGGGAGAGCGTTTGCCTTCAGGCAAATATCGCCTCATGGTTTGGACTTTTTTGCTTTTATAACACCTCTCCGGGCGGAGAGGTCCGGCCGCTTTGGGCCAGGGGGAACCGCCTCAGCGGTTCCCCCTGGCCTGATCATTAAGCCTAAGCCCGATTCCCTCCACCGGAATGGTATTTTATTGCTTAAATCCTTGAGGGGAACGATCCATGAATTGCCATAAATTTATTATCATCCTGTTTCTTGCCTTTGTAAGCCTCACCCAGGCGGCATCCTGGAATGCGATGACCTATAATTCCATCCGGATTGCCTATTTTCAGCGCGGCGATGCCCTGGGCCGCGGTGAAGCGGACAGCTTCCTCATCAGGGCAAAAAACGCGCGGTACAATTACATTCTAACGCCTTTCTACCTGCAGCCCGGCGACACCGACGATTACATCGTCATCAAAAGTAATTTTACGAGGGCACTTCAGCGGGCCGATGCCTTCGGTCTCCGGCTGATCCCGGAGATACAGATGGGAGACGCGCACTCCGACCATTGGAACAATGCACGGCTTTGGAATCCCAACATCCGGATGGTTCGGTTCCGTGCACTTGATGGAAAGTACGGCTGTCCTTCCTTTGCAAACGATCCGACCGGCATCGACTGGACCTTTGTCGAACTCTGTGAAGCCCTCCGCGATGCCTTCAAGGAGGCAGCGGTACATTATCCACTCGAATTTTTTCATATCGGCCATAATGAGCCCTCGTACTACGACCGGCTGATAATCGGGAGCTGCAAGACCGGTAAAGGGGTGAGCTCCCCCTATTGCGGCGAACGGCAGTCCTGGGACATTGTGACGGCCACCGAGACCTGCGCCATCGACTGCAATTATATCAACCGGTTCAATGGTTCAAAATCGGATGCCGTGCAAAATCTTGTTGTCGGCGAGGTATTCCGCAGAATGAACCAGGTCCAGAAAGTCTTCGGCGCGAAAACGAGGCTCATGATCTTTGCCGACATGTGGGATCCCCTGTATTTCTACCAGGCCTATATCACCTGGAAAAACGATACCGTAAGAACCGCTCCCGGCATTCTTGCCCTTCCCGGCCTGCCCGACGACTCTGCCCGCGCAAAGTTCAGGCAGAACGTCATCCTCATGCCCTGGACCTTCCAGGAGTGCGCCGGTCCCGACTCGACCGGTCATTATGATGCGGCGGCGACCTTTTCAGCCTTTGCGGCACACGGCTTCAATTTCGTGTATACGCAGGCGTTTCATATCGGCAGGGACCAGCAGGAGGTCGAAGATGTCGGTATGACCCAAAGCTGGCATGACGCTTCACTGCAATTCCGGCAGAACTGCCTGGGCTATGCCGCAGTTTCATGGATATTCAGGTATGCCCATCCGCCCTCACCGGCCTTTGATATCATCGAGTCGTTGTACAAGGTGAACGCCGCCGACCTCCCGGCAGCCGATTTCGTTCAATAGTTGCCGGACTCCTTGCACTGGAGAGCATGCGGGCGAGCCGGCCTGGTAACACACGGCGCATCCTGCCTGAAACCGGATTATTTCTAAAGTACCCGGGTTCGATATATTTTAAAATTACTGCGAAATACGGTGATACCGATACAAGATAATCGTCGATCCGCAGTGATGCCTGCCGATACCGGCTGCACATACTAAGCAGTTCATAAGTAATGCTATTTAAAACCGTTCGTGGTGAGCTTGTCGAACCATGAACGGCAAGAGATCCGCTCATCCTTCGACAGGCTCAGGACGAACGGATTTTCGGTCTGAGTCCATACTTATGAACTGATTACCAAGCGAAGGTTTACCGACAATGCATAGCCCCGGGAATACCCGGATGATCGCTGCTCTCGACGATTTCAAATGAGGTCATGCCGCAATGTCATCATCCCCTAAGCATACTCATGCGCACCACCGCGCGCGCCCGCCGAACCCGGCCCCATTGCCTCCCGCCCTTCCGGCCCGCACCACGGGGATTATTCTCGGCGGCATACTGCTCCTCTGCGCCATTGCCTATGCTCCGACGCTCGGCCACGGGTTTGTTTACGACGATCCGCTACAGATCACCGAAAACCCGCTCATACGGTCGCTGTCGCCCGCGAATATCCAGGCTATTTTCAGCTCCTCGGTCGCTGCCATGTACCAACCGCTCACTACCCTGTGCTATGCCGTCGAATATGCCGTCTGGGGCCTTTCGCCTGCCGGGTACCATGCTGTCAATATCCTGTTTCACCTGCTGAATGTGGCGCTCGTATTTTACCTGGTGACGCTCCTGTGGGGCGACCGCAGGATCGGCCTGGTCGCGTCACTCCTCTTCGGCATCCATCCCATCAACGTCGAGTCGGTGGCCTGGCTCTCGTGCCGCAGTTCGGTCCTCTATGGCTCGCTCTTCCTGCTGTCCATCGCCGCCTATATCCACTATGTCAAAGCCGGCCGGGGACATCGATCCTTGTTTTACGCCGTATCGGTTGCGCTGTTCGCGCTTTCGCTCCTCGCCAAATCCGCGGCTATGGCGCTGCCGGCGGTCCTCTTTGCCTGCGATTACTTTCTCAGGCGACCGCTTCGCCTCCCGCTCTTCCTGGAGAAAATCCCGTACTTTGCACTCGCGCTCATTGGTGCAGTTGCGGCCCTTAAAATTCGCGGTTCAGGGGGCTATATCGCCGACCTCTCGACGATCTACACCCCGCTCGACCGCCTGTTCATGGTGTGCTACTCATACTGTTTCTACCCATTCAAGTCGCTCTTCCCGATTTCACTATCGCCATTTTACCCATTCCCGGTCAAAAGCGGCGGTGCACTGCCGCTTATCTACTACGCCGCACCGGTCCTGCTGGCCGGAGCGGGAATCCTTCTCTACCGGATTATCAAGGACCGGCGGCAGTTCATTTTTCTCGTGCTCCTCTATTCCATCCCCATTGCGCTCTCCCTGCAGTTTGTACCGGTCGGCAAGCAGATAACCGCCGACCGGTATGCGTATATCCCCTGCCTCGGCATGTGGTGTTGTGCCGGGTTCCTGGTAATAAAGTACCGGCGGCTCAAAACGATCCTCTATGTCGCCGCACCGCTGGTCGTTCTGTTCCTCACCGCTGCCACCATGCTGCAGAGCCGCATCTGGAAAAGCAACCTGACCCTGTGGACCGAAGTGATCGCAAAAGCGCCCGGGTCGGATATGGGCTATCTCAACCGGGCGATCGCCCTCTGCTCCGGACCTGTCAAGGATTACCGGACCGCGTTTGCCGATTGCAATACTGCGATCTCGCTGCGGTCGCGCTTCTCCAATACCGAAATGGCGTACAATAACCGCGGCAACATCGAAAAGGAGCTCGGCGCACTTCCCGCCGCGCTTGCCGATTACGACTCCGCCGTCATGTGCCGTCCCGATTTCCTCATTGCCCTGAAAAACCGCGCCGAACTCCGGCGGCAGACCGGCTCGCTCAGGCCGTCGCTTGAAGACTATGCCGCGGCTCTCCGGCTGGAGCCCCGGAATATCGAGCTTCTCCTCGGAAAAGGCATGACCGCGCTCATGGCCGAGGATTTCTCCGGTGCGCTCGATGCGTTTTCGGCTGCCCTCGGAGTGAATCCCGGATGCTATCCCGCCCTTAACGGCCGGGGAATTGCCGAGAGCCGCATGGGCGATTATGACGCCGCGGAGCGTGACTTCGCCCTCGCCATCCGCATCGACCCGAAAGCCCCGGATGCCTATACCAACCAGGGGATCATGGAGAAAGACCGGGGGGCCTATCAGGCGGCAATTGCAGCACTCAATCGCGCCCTCGAACTCGATCCGAACGACATCCAGGCTCTTATCAACAGGGCGATTGCAGAACGCAAGATGGGCGACTTCGACCGGTCGCTGACCGACCTTTCCGCCGCCCACGCCATGGACACCACGTTCCTCCCGGTCTTTTACGAGCGCGGCATCACCCATTACGAGCAGGGCCGGTACAACGATGCGGCGGCGGTGCTGTCGGTTCTTCTGTCCCGGGCTCCGGGATATCGGGACGGGTGGTACTATGCCGGGCTGACGTTTGAGAAGCTCAATGACCGGGCAAAGGCAACGGTATGTTTGAAAAAGGCCGCGGCATTGGGAAAAAAAGAAGCGGTGGAATTATTAGCAGTAGTTAATAAATAAGCGTTACCGGTGTATCAGGCTTCTATGGTGATAGGGGTAGGGAGAGATGATTACTCATTCCCCCTCCCTCCGAACCG
>PLTF01000161.1 GCA_003164335.1 Fibrobacterota bacterium | reverse complement strand
GACACCGTTGGCGGGGGGCTTACGCCAGTGCGGTAAAGATTAATTTAGATACTGTTTATTTGCGATGGAGTTCTGCTTTAGGCTGCATTACGAAGCACATGGAATGATTATTGCGTGTCAAATGCCCTGTACCATGCTATTTATGCTTTTCCATTGTCATTCAGGAGGGTCGTATGGTTATGTTTACAACTCATGGAACGCGTTTTTCAGCCCGATGGAAGGTCTGCATCGGAGGCATGTTGGCAGTTACCTTGATGGCGCCGGTTTCTGCGCTCGCGGCTCCAGGTGTGCCTGCGCTGGTGTCTCCAACCAACGGATCCCTCAATCAGCCTCTGTCACTCGTTTTGAACTGGGGTAGCGTAGCTGCCGCCACCTCCTATGGAGTGCAGGTATCGACGAGTTCAAGCTTTGGCACCACCATATTCAATCAGACCGCCCTCACTGCAGTTTCCGCAGCGGTGAGCGGTCTTTCGATCAATACAATCTACTATTGGAGTGTCAATGCGTCGAACGGCAGCGGGACCAGCGCGTGGGCGACGGTCTCAAGCTTCACAACGATTGTGTCCAAGCTGGCACCGGTGAGTCTTGGAACAGCGGGCAATTTCGCCATACTTTCAAAATCAGGAATAACAACTACCGGAACCACCTCAATTGTCGGAAATATCGGAGTCAGTCCAATCGCTGCCGGCGCCATAACGGGATTTGGATTAATCATGGATGCTTCGGGTACCTTTTCAACCTCATCGCTTGTCGACGGAAAAGCATATGCCGCCGACTATACCTCTCCTACTCCGTCCAACCTGACTACGGCGGTAAGCAACATGCAAACCGCATACACCGACGCGGCCGGGCGGCCGACACCCGATCACACCGAGCTTTACAGCGGAAACCTTACCGGGCACACCCTCGCAGCCGGCCTTTATAAATGGAGCACTGCGGTCCAGGTAGATGGTGCTGGCGCCGTCACTCTTTCGGGCAGCGCAAGCGATGTCTGGATCTTTCAAATAGCGCAGGATCTAACCATGGGCAACGGCGCCATGGTGACGTTAACCGGTGGCGCACAAGCTTCGAACATCTTCTGGCAGGTCGCCGGCCAGGTTACCCTCGGATCGACGTCTGCCATGAAGGGAATCATATTGTGTCAAACAGCGGTTGTGATGAATGACGCGGCATCGATGAACGGTAAGGTGTTGGCGCAGACGGCGGTTACCTTAATCAGCAATCCAGTCGTCTCCTCGGACAGCTTGTCGGTTGCGGCTCCTGCAGCGCCGGTCCTTGCCTCTCCAACAAACGGTGCGACCGGCCGGATGCCGACGCTTACCTTGAGCTGGAACTCTGTAACCGGGGCGGTAAGCTATACGGTACAGGTCTCGACCGGTTCGACTTTTGCGACGACGGTATTCAACCAGACCGGCGCAAGCCTGACCGCAGCGGCAACCGGCCTCAACTATGGTGCAATAACCTATTATTGGCAGGCAAGTGCAACCAATGCGGGCGGTACCGCATGGTCGGGCGTGTGGAGCTTCACAACGCTTATCGCTCCAATCCCGGGGGTCCCTTTGCTCGCGGCGCCGACAAATGGCGCATTAGATAACTCGACTTCTCTGACCCTCAGCTGGGGAACGGTTTCCGGTGCCGCTACCTACGCCTTTCAATTATCGACCGTATCTAATTTTTCATCAAAAGCATTAACCGGGACAACCCTGGTACCGGCATCCATCAGTGCATCAGGACTGGCCAACGGAACAGTGTATTACTGGCAGGCTAACGCAACGAGTGCGGGTGGAACCAGCGCGTGGTCAAGTATGTGGAGTTTCACGACGATCGTCGGGGCTCCCGGTGCGCCCATTCTTGTCACTCCGACAAACGGATCGGGCAACCAGCCGATATCCCTCGGCCTGAGCTGGGGCAGCTCTGCAGGAGCGACTTCGTATGAAGTTCAGGTTTCGCTATCGAGCGCATTTGCCACTACGTTCTTTGATCAGTCCGGAGCAACACTGACCAATGCGACGGTGAGTGCTCTTGCGAACAGTACGGTTTACTACTGGCGTTCGAACGCGTCGAATATCGGCGGTAAAAGCTGGTCGGCCATCTGGAGCTTTACGACGATCATTGCAACTCCCGCGGCACCGGTTCTTGCCTCCCCGATAAGTGGTGCGACCGGTCAGGCGTCGGCGCTTACCTTGAGCTGGAACTCCGTAACCGGAGCCACATCCTATGCGGTTCAGGTATCGACCGGCTCTACTTTTGCAAATACGCTATTCAGCCAGTCCGGAGCAAGCCTGACTTCAGCAGTTAGCGGCCTCACGTATGGCGGAGTACTGTATTATTGGCGGGCGAGTGCTGCCGATGCAGGCGGAGCTACCTGGTCGAGCTCGTGGAGCTTTGTGACGCTAACCGTTCCTCCGGCGCCGTCCCTCGCTTCGCCGACGAATAACGCCATATTTACTAAGAATACACCGCTAACGCTAAGCTGGGGGACAGTCACTACCGCAACTTCCTACACTCTTCTGGTTTCGAGTACCTCCGCTTTCAGCAGCACCGTCCTCTTGCAGAATGGACTGACTGCCTCAGCATCGTTCACCCCTAGCCATGGATTCCCGTATTACTGGCGCGTCAGCGCAATCAATGCGGCGGGGACCGGCGCCTGGTCAAGTGTCTGGACATTGGCCGCATCAGTTTCCGTAATGCCATCCCGCCTGTCGAACGATACCTATAAATTCTCAATGAAACAAGCCGTGATTGCTTATTCTCTTTCGAAGGCGGAGCAGGTGGAGATCTCCCTCTATGATATGCTCGGCAGGACCGCGATGACCCTTAGTCGCCGGCAGGCAGCGGGTTCCTATTCCATCGATTTGAAAGGCAGCACGCTTGCAGCAGGACAGTATGTCGTGCGTTTCAAGGCAGGAGCCTTTGAGAGGCAGGCTTTCATGCTGATGACAAGGTAGGCCGTTCGTCCGATTACTATAGGTGTAAATTTAAATGAGAAGGGGCCTGAAAAACCCCTTCTCATTTTTATGTTTGAGCCGAGGAAACGCAGGCCCCGGCTGCAGCCCCATTCCGAGGCGCCGCTTGCCAGCCAGGGTCGCAGATTGGTTTCCTCAGCAGGCTGAGAAAGGATGGAAAAGGACCGATATATTTCGGGCTCTGTTGAATTCATGGCGGCCGCCAGGCAGGACAGTATTCCCGAAAAACCGCGCTCCGTTAAATTCGGCAGTTCGCTGGGGTCCAATCCAAAGATGACTGCGCGAATGGCACTATAATGGCAGTCCGGCTTTTAAGACTCTCTATCTCACAAACAAGAAATCCTGCATAAGTTGCGGTGTATGCGCTAAAAATATTGCCCATTAAAGGAGATGGCATGACTATTGCTAATTGTCCATTTTAAGTTCCTGCCCAAGAAGGCAGAATATTTTCCACTTATTTCAAAGGGAGACATCATGGCCGGTATTAAAACCGAATTGATTTCATTGCTCAATAAGGCATTGGAATTGGAACACGCTGCCCGAATTCAATACCTCACCCATGCGGAATTTATCTCAGGGCCAAATTCGGAGCCTATTATCGCCCGCCTCAAGGAAATTGCCGGTGACGAGGAGAAGCATGAGCAGATGTTCCGCACCATTATCGCCGATTATCTTGAAGGCGAACCGACCATGGTGCTTGGAAAAACCATCCCGGCGAAGGAGATACCGCAAATTTTTGAGATTAACCTGAAAAACGAGCGGGATGCCCAGGATTTTTACAAGCAGATTTACAAGACGGTTGTCGATAACAAGAAGGACCTGCAGTATGAATTTGAGACGCTCGAACATGAGCTTCGCCATGTAATTATCGACGAGCAGGAACATATAGTGGAACTCACGCGTCTCATCAAATAGAGGGGCGGTTATTGCTGCCCTGCCTTTGATGTTCCAGCTTGGCCAGGCTGCCCTGTTGTGCAAAAACAGGGCAGCTCAGGTGAGGTGACAAATCTTACGGGAAGGAGCCTTAAGCATGAGCTACTTAAAAATCGGCAAGGAAAATTCGGGCACTATCGACCTTTACTATGAGGATCACGGGGAAGGCAAACCGGTTGTGCTCATCCACGGATGGCCGCTGAGCGGCGCTTCCTGGGAAAAACAGGTGTCGGCTCTTCTTGAAGCCGGCTACCGCGTTATTACCTACGACCGTCGAGGATTTGGAAACTCCGGCAGGCCGGCCATCGGATACGACTGCGATACCTTGGCCGAAGATCTGAGCAAGCTTATACTTCATCTCGATTTGCATGATGTGACGCTGGTGGGTTTTTCGATGGGCGGTGTGGAAGTTGCCCGCTATGCAGGAAACTATGGAACCGAACGGCTGCGGAAGGCGGTGTTCATATCCTCGATTACCCCGTTTCTCTTGAAGGGCCCGGACAATCCGGGAGGTGTCGACGGCACAGTTTTCGAGAGCATCAAGAAAGCCCTTAGTGCGGACCGTCCGGCGTTTCTCACCGGCTTTTTCCAGAATTTCTTCAATGCCGATGTCCTGCAAGGCAAAAAAATCAGCGAAGAAGTAATAAGAATGTGCTGGAACATCGGCTCAGGGGCCTCTCCCGCCGGTACCCTGGAGTGCGTTTCTACATGGCTGGCCGACTTCAGGAATGACCTCAAGCAATTGGACGTGCCGGTACTGGTCATTCACGGCGACGCCGACCGGATCCTTCCCATCGCTGCAACCGGAAAGCGCATTGCCGGGTATATAAGCGGAAGCACCTTCGTGGAGGTTAAAGATGCGCCGCACGGTCTCTGCTGGACCCATGCCGATGAGGTCAATCGGGAATTGCTGAAATTTATCGAATAAATGCACCTAAGCATAATGGAAACAGCCGAAGCGAGCAGGGCAAATGCCCCCGTACCATGAAAAATAAATATAAATTCATTTTAGGAGTCCTCGTCGTTCTGCTCGCCATCAGGCTTGTCTTGCCTTACGTGGTGCTCCATTATTCCAATAGAACCCTTGCAACCATGAAGGGCTATTATGGACATATCGACGATATCGGGCTGTCCCTTTACCGGGGAGCCTACGTCATAAAAAATATTTACATAAATAAAACGGATCCGTTTTCAAAACTCCAGACTCCGTTTTTTAAATCGCGGAATATCGACCTGTCGCTGGAATGGGAAGCACTCTTTCATGGCTCCCTCGTCGGCAAGCTTATTTTCAATTCACCCGATTTGATTTTTACAAAAGACGTTTCTGAGCTGGGGGATGTTAAGAAGGATACCGCCAGCTTCAGAAAATTGCTCAAAACCTTCATGCCGCTGAAGGTAAATCGTTTTGAAATTAATAATGGTTCGATTCATTATGTTGACAATTCGTCCACGCCGAAAGTTGATGTATCGCTTAAGCAAACGCATGTCATTGCCACCAACCTCACCAATGTAATCGACAAAACGATTGAACTGCCTTCCACGGTTACGGCGCATGCTTCAGTTTATGGAGGAACTTTCGACCTGGCCATGAGATTGAATGCCTTGGCCGATAAGGCGAAATTTGAACTGAATGCCGAAATTAAAAATGCGAACCTTGTTTTATTGAATGATTTCCTCAAGGCCTATGGAAAATTCGATGTGAACCGGGGCTCGTTCAGCATGTACTCGGAAATGGCCGCAAAGAACGGTAAATTCAAGGGATATGTCAAGCCGATAATCACGGATTTGAAGGTGCTGGGTCCCCAGGACCGGAACGACAGCTTCTTCGATAAAATCTGGGAAGCCCTTGTCGGCGCAGCCGGCGTTGTGTTCAGGAACCAGAACAAGGACCAGCTGGCTACCAAGGTGCAGATAGAAGGCGATTATAGTGACCCTAAGGTAGATACTTTTGAGGCTATATGGGAATTCCTGAAAAATGCCTTTATCCAGGCGCTTATGCCAAAAATTGACCACGAGATAAATATTAATTCGATTAAGCCGGACAAACCTAAAGACAATAGAAACTTATTACAAAAGATATTTTCATCTAAAAAAAAGAATTAATGATGGCCGCAGCCGCCTACGTTTTCTCAAAAGATACAGTCAGGAACCTGCGCATCCATTAAATCAGGCCAACCCATGTCCTCTAAGCTGAATAAAACTAAGTCCTGTTTTTAAAAAGAACCGTCCCACAAATAAGAAATAGTCCGGAATTAATTAAGAATACATCAAATAATGGGCATTAAAACGCCATGGCATGGCTATTGCATCTAAAATAGCATAACCCGTAACAAGGAGCAAGAATCATGTCGGTGATCACGCTTATAATTACACTTATTATTGTCGGTGTCGTTTTGTGGCTCATTAACAAGTACATTCCTATGGATGGCAAAATCAAGACAATTTTGAACATAGTTGTAGTCATCCTCGTAATACTATGGCTATTAAGTACGTTTGGAGTTATTGGTTCCTTGTCAAACACGCACATGGGGGATATGCCGGTAAGATAATGCTGCTATAAATCGGCAAGCTGCAAAAAGGTGCTATGAACGCTATGCAGAAAAGTATTTGTTCGTGATTTCCATGGGTTGAGGCTCCGACCAGCGGTGAGAATTGCAAATGTTTGTCGTTGCTTTGAAAAATCAGATCTATTATCGTGAAAAGGATTATAAATGTTACGAAGAAAAGTTATTGTTAACGACCCGGATAGGCTTCATACCCGGCCTGCCATACTGATTGTCCAGGCATGCAAAGAATTCGTATTCTATGGCATGGCCATTGCGTGATATAAAATCATCCGGAGGCTCGTTATGATAATCTGTTCCTTATGCAGGAAAAATCTTAGTTCAGATATAACCAGCGGCACTTAACAAATCATTGAAAAGGATACTCCAATGAATACGGATTCTGAAGAACAAACCATATGTTCCGAAAAAATGTGTGGGCTCACAAGTTGTGTCTACGGTGTTGATTTTAATGATATAATGCCACTTATAGATAACCCTCAATTCATATGCAAGGGTTGCGAACAAGTCGCAAACAAACGAGAGAACCTATGCAAACCGGTAGCTCTCTGATTTCAAAGGAATGAGGCGCTTGCATCAGCAATTCTATATAGCACTCTGGTTAAGACCTGAAATGTTTTTTTTACGGGAGACACTTTCAGACCTATCTCAGCCAGAGTGTTTTTATCGTTGAACAGGCACAGCGCTCGCTAACCCCGGAGGCTTACGCTTCGCGGAGCTTCAATAAGAATATCGCCTCGGTACCCTCTATGCAGCAAACTCTTCGAATTCCTTCGAGTGCTTTCGATCTCCGTTATCGAGGATATCATACTTTGCGGCGACGATGATGCCTTTAACGATGGTTGTGGAATTTTTACATTCCTGGTGGGCGATTGCTCTTAAGGCCGAAAAGGTTGTATCCGGAAACGTGCAGGAAAGCTGGTCCTTCGATTTTCCCCTGGAATGTTCGTCTCACCTTGCTGCTCCCATCAGGTCGAAAAAACATAGGAAAACTAAGGGGACACTTCATTTCGCTGTGGATCCCTCGCCTTGTTGGCATAGAAATTGATTGTTATCGGGAGGGGAGGTGGATCAATGAATACCAAGTCCAAAAAAAGGGGAGCGGGCAGGAATACGGAAGCCTTTCCCGGTAAAGCGCGGGAGGAAGAAGTGCAGGAAGCCATGCGTATTTCCGAACTCAGATACCGGCGGCTTTTTGAGACGGCGAAAGATGGAATTCTCATCCTCGATGCAGAATCGGGACAGATTGATGATGTAAATCCATTCCTGGTTAATCTTCTCGGCTATTCCTACGACCAGTTTATCCATAAAACTATCTGGGATATTGGATTTTTCAAAGATATCATTGCGAACCGAGATAATTTTGAAGAATTGAAGGCAAAAAAATACATTCGCTATGAGGACCTGCCCCTGGAAACTGCCGATGGGAGGAAAATAGATGTTGAGTTCGTCAGCAATGTCTATCAAGAAAATAATCGTTCTATTATTCAATGTAATATCCGCAACATTACCGATCGTAAAAAAATTGAGGAGGCGCTTGCCCGCCATGCGCTGGCGTTGACCATCGCGAATGAAAGCCTTGATGCATTTGCTCATTCCGTCGCCCATGACTTGCGCAATCCCATAACGGTCATTAAAGGCCTCAGCGATACCATTAACCGCCTGTATTCAAAGAGTATTGATGAACGAATGGGCGAACTTCTGGGGCGCATCTCCGGAAGCGCCCTCAAAATGAATGAAATAATCGATAATCTTTTAATGCTCTACGATATATCCAATAAAAGCTTGACTATGGCTGATATTGACCTGGGGACTATTGCCGATTCGGTCATCACAGAGCTTCGTGAGTTTCAGCCGTTGCGCAAGGTTCAATTCAGCAAGCGTGGGGACCTTACGGCACACGGCGATTTCAACCTTATGACCATTATGCTTACCAACCTGATAGGAAATGCCTGGAAATTCACGGAAAAAACAGATAACTCCAACCTGGAACTATCCGCGACCTCCGGTAAAACTATATTCGGCTTCAGGAAAACATTTTGTGTCAAGGACAACGGCGCGGGTTTTGACATGGCCAATGCGGAGGAAATCTTCAAGCCCTTTAAAAGACTCCATTCTGAATCGGAATTCAAGGGTACAGGGCTAGGGCTTGCCATTGTCCACCGGATAGTCCTGCGCCATAATGGAAAAATATGGGCGAAGGGCGAACCGGGTAAAGGAGCGGAAATATTTTTTACTTTGGGCTGAGCTTTTAAGCATTGGGTTCAGCATGTCCCGGTACAGCTTCACTATTTCCCGCAAACGGCTTCCCCGTGCCGTGAATATCTGCAGGTTTGCTTGCAAAAAATTCCATACCGGTAAAACTCGGAATACTAAAGAAGTGATGGCAGGTTTTATTGGTGCTGCACCGAGTCGTTCCTATTCGCCGGAGCGTGAAGCCAACACCTTGCTGCCGGGAACGGACTATTTTGGGGTTTGTTCCTCAATATGGTATTTTAATTTGAAGATTCCCCGAAGCAGAGCTTCGGGGACCGCGAAAGCAGCCTGCCATGCGCTCGCTGTGCCTGTTCAACATAGACCGGAACTTTTTCCCTGAGGCGGCATTTCTTGGAAACTATTCAAAATTTTGCTCAACTAGTATCTATGGTCAAAGCCAAAAATCCCTTAGTCCATCAGATTACGAATTACGTCACGGTAAACGACTGCGCCAATATTGTCCTGGCGCTCGGGGGCTCACCGGTGATGGCCGATGATGAATCGGAAGTTGAAGAGATGGTCTCTATCGCTTCGGCCCTGGTAATCAATATTGGAACGCTGAATGCACGGACTATTAAATCAATGCTCGCAGCGGGAAAAAAGGCCAATCAGCTTGGCATTCCGGTGATCCTGGACCCTGTGGGCGCAGGGGCCACAGCGTTAAGAACCGGTACCACGGAAAAAATCCTTGCAGAAATTCAACTCTCTGTTCTTCGAGGGAATCGGTCGGAGATCAAAACGATCGCGGGATTCGCAACTAAAACACGAGGGGTTGATAGTGTCGATGATATTCCGGATGCCGGGATAGGTGAAGGGGCGGAAATCGCCGGGGTTTTAGCCGATAAGCTGCACTGCGTCGTTGCGATAACCGGCAAACAAGATATCATTTCCGATGGAGTAAGAACCGGTTTTATCGATAATGGCCATCAAATTTTATCGAAAGTTACGGGCACCGGCTGTATGGCAACCGCACTGATCGGTTGCTATGCCGGTGTGACCGACGATCATTTCCTGTCGGCGACTGTCGGCATTATGACCATGGGGTTGGCGGGAGAAAAAGCATGGGCTGAGGTCGGATCCTCTGCAGGCATAGGCAGTTTCAAAGTGGCTTTGTTCGATTGGATTTTTAAAATGACGCCTGAAGATCTTGCGCAAGGCGGCAAGTTCCATGAAGCATAATCCACCGTTTGATTATTCGCTGTATCTGGTGACCAATCGAAAATTGTTGAAAGGAAAACATCTCCTGAAAAGTATTGAAGAATCGATTGCCGGAGGGGTTACCCTCGTCCAACTGAGGGAGAAGGAGCTTTGTACCCGCGATTTCTTTGATCTTGCCGTTCAGGTGAAAGCAGTTACCGACAGATATCACGTTCCTCTTATTGTAAACGATCGTCTGGATATTGCCCTGGCTGCAGATGCTGCGGGACTTCACCTTGGACAAGATGACTTACCGGTAAAGGTTGCCAGAGAGATATTAGGAACGGAAAAGCTCTTAGGCGTATCGGTTTCCAACGAGGAAGAGGCCCTGAAAGCCCAGGCCGACGGTGCGGATTACCTTGGAGTGGGGGCTATATTCCCTACCGGTACAAAACTCGACGCCTCACCGGTAACCCTTGAAACGCTGCGGCTGATTAAAGCCCGGGTAGTAATCCCGGTCGTAGCCATCGGCGGCATTAATCAAAACAATGTACGGGCGGTTATGAACCAGAGGGTCGACGGCATAGCGGTAGTTTCGGCAATCCTTGACAAAGATGATTGCAGGCTGGCGGCAAAAAACCTGCTCGATCTGGTCCTCAGCTCAAAGACCGGCCTGAGATGTTCACAAAACAAGCCTGCTCCAAGAACTCTTATTTCCTTACCCAAACAAAACTGATTTTCCCGGGGGAGCTCATGATTCGCACCGCATTCGCTTTTTGCCTGTTATGCACCATTAGTTATGCGCAAGTGGCTCAAGACAGCCTGGTATCCTTCTGGGGATTTACTGAAGGCATCGGGATCGTGGCTCACGATTCGAGCGGCCAGAACCATACCGGCACTATCCATGGAGCCACCTGGTCCTATGGCCTCACTTCGTACGCCATCCAGCTGACCGATTCTACCGACTATGTTCAGGCGGACAGTACTGCGGCGTATTCGAATTTCTCTGACGCCCTGACGTTTTCCCTCTGGTTTGAGCCGAATAAATACGGCGGCGGACGGCTCCTCGATAAGTGGACCGATTCTCTCGAAGATAAGGCGTTATCGATCGACAGCAATTTATCGGTATCCTTTTACCTGGCCGGAGTCATGAAGCCCGGGACCCCATTGATTTCAAATTCTCAGCTTTCTTTGAACCAGTGGTCGCATATTACCGCAACGTACGATGGAACCACGGCAAAGCTTTACATCAATGGCGTGATGGATAATGCCCTGGGATGCAGCGGGACGATAGGGAATGGGTCGGGAGCCTTATTTCTCGGTAATAATCATGAACGAGTCGCTCCCGGCGGAATTGCAAACGGAGTCAGCGGAACGGTCGCCAATGTCCGCATATATCGGATTGCATTGTCTGCATCGGACGTCGATACGGTTTTTAATAAAGATGGGGGGACTCTTGCGACCTCCTCCAGTTCAAGCAGCTCAAGCAGTTCATGCGGCAGCTGCGGCACCGGAACCGGATTGGCGCTCATCCCGCCGCTCTGGTTCAAAGTAAGGTCGCGGCGGAAAGCAAAACATAAAAATAAAAATTCTGAGGCGTAGAGGTGCCTGCACGATCCAGGATGTATTGGTTTGCATGCATTTGACCTCACCCCGGCCCAAAGCGGCCACCCCTCTCCCGAAAGGAGAGGGGATAGACATAGCGCAATCTGCATTGCTGAAAGAGATAGTTTGAATTCGTACTTAGTAGGGGTTCAACATGTTGAACCCCTACAGATGGGGCAACCGCATAGGGGTTGCCCCTACAAAATCTTTCTATGTTTTTTCTACCTCATGGGAGCGTTGCGAGGGTGCGAGAGCGCCCGCGAAGCGAGGTTCTCCCACCTGAAAAGCAGCAATGCGGGAAATATATTAAGTCCCTTGTATCAACTTCTCATATATTCCGCAAACCTGTTCCGCGATCACGGAAATATCAAAAACTTCTTTAACTTTCCGGATATTTTCGGCGGACATCGATTTACCGAGTGCGGGGTCTGCGGCTATCCTGAGTATTCGCTCCGCAAGGGCCGCGGCATCGCGCGCCGGTACGAGGAAGCCGTTGATCCCATCCTCGATGACTTCCGGAATTCCGCCCACCGGCGTCGCAACAACCGGAAGCCCGGCGGCCATGGCCTCGATGATCACCATGGGCATCCCTTCGACCCAGGATGGCAGGACAAAGAGGGACGCAGCCGAGAATGCTGAAAGTTTCGCTTCCCCGCTCACGAATCCTGAAAACGTAACGGCATCGGAAATATGAAGATCCTCGCAGACCCGCCGGTAAAAGTCTATCCGGCCGGCACCGCAAATGGTGAGGTGCGCTGCAGGCATGGAGCCGAGGACAATCTTCATTGCTGCCATAAGCTCGCCGACCCCCTTGCGTTCAATGACATCGCCGACAAACAGGAAACGCGGCGACGTTCTTTCTGTCAAGGCTTTCCCAAAACAAGCGCTGGAAATCGGGTTGAAAACAACGTGCAGGTTGGGGTTTTTCGAAATGCTCCCAATTCCGGTATGGAATCGCTCGGAGAGCACAATAATCGCATCGGCCCGATCGAGGACAATGCGTATGAGCATGCGGATGGGCGCCGGCGAAGTAGCGTAAAAATCGAGAAACCCGCCGCCGTGAATATGCACGATGGTTTTCTTGCGGAAAATTTTAGCAATCAGGAAACAGACGGCTTTGCGGTAAAAGCTCGTTCCCGAGGCGGTATGGAGATGGACAAGAGAAACCCTGCCGAAGGCGCAGCGCTTCGCGAGCGTGAAGCAACCGCGGATAAATGCCGCTGTTTTTGCCAGCGAACTGCCTGCCGATGAGTTGCCGCTCAGAAGAATGCGGTAGTTCTCCGCTATTGACGAATGGAGATACTGGTCGATGACCGCGCAGATGCCGCCATGGACCTTCCCGTCGGCGTAGACGCCAACCATGGCAATGGTTTTTCTACCGTCCACCACTCTCCTCCGCCATGACCGATTCGTAAAGGTCAGCCGTTGCCGCGGCCGAGCTTTCCCACGAGAGCCGCGTCTTCGCGAACTCACGGGCGTTTCTACCCATCCGCCCGGCAAGCTCCTTGTCGGTGAGGATGGTGCAGATCGCATCGGCAAGCGCCTTTTCGTTGCGCGGTTCCACCAGGATGCCGGTTATTCCGTCCTCAACCATGTCAACGAGGCCTCCCACGGCCGTTGCGACGACCGGCCGGCCATACCCGTATGCCAGCGGGATCACCGCGGTCTGGGTTGCATCGATATAGGGGAGTACCACGACCGAAGCTGCGAAAAAAATGCCTGCTACCTGATCGTGCGGCAGGAACTCTTCGCTGAGGACATACCGGTTGCGGTCAACGATGAGCTTTTTATAGGAGTCATCCGCACACCTGCCGACGATGTGTATCCGGAAATTATCAAGCTTCGCGGCGATGAGCGGCTCTGCCTTCGCCAGGTAGGGAACACCCTTGTTGGGCCGTACATTGCCGAAAAACAGAATGATGTTGTCCGGCGACGGTTCCGACCCTGCGGTTGCATTCGATTCCATGCGGCTCCGGAGCGAGGAGTCGCCGATAAGGTGGCTGAGCACCTTTTCGGGCTTCACCCTGGGGTATCGTTCAAGGAGCTGCCGGCGCATGACGCTGCCGTGCACCACGAGCCTTTTAGCCTTCCCGATGAAAAACGCCTGCAGTAAATCCATATACAGGATTAACAAGTGCCGGTAGCCTGGGTGTTGGTACGGGTCGTGCACTGTGAACACGAGGGGGATTTTCCGGATAAGCGGATAAAAAAGCAGCATGGCCCACTCCCATTCAAATTGCAGATGGATAAGGTCATAGCCGCCCTTCCTGAGCATTCGGCAGAGTTTGTATTGCGCAAGAACGTTCCGGGGATCCCGCTTCCGGTACTCCTCGTAGAGGATCAGGGTAACATTTTCGGCAAGCCCGGAAAAAATGGAGGGGTCCTCCTGGCCGGCATAGCGCCTGCCGCAATAGAGATCAATCCGGCAATATCGGGACAGGGCATTCGAAAGCGCAACCGTGTAGGCGATAGGTCCGGCAATCATGGCGATTTTCAGCATAGCGGGCTCTCGCGATGCGGCCGCAGGTAGCCGGCCAGGGTTCTGAGATAGGTCGGACCGAGGGCAGCCAGCATGATTACCAAGAGGGCGATACCCATGACTACCGGCCTGAGGACCAGTGCGTGCGGCATGAACAGGACCGAGGCGATGCTTCCCGCCAGGGCGAGCGCAAATGCCGGGATGAAGCGCGCGATCGAGGCGAAGTCCATGTAGCGCATTTTGTAGGTATACGATAGAAACAGGCAGAGAAGTACGAGGCGAATGAGGATATCGGTGCATGCGGTACCCATGATACCGTACGTTTTAACGAGATACAATCCGGCAGCCGCTCCCACGACTGTCCCGATCACCTGAAAGAGGATCTTGCGGTAATTTTTATCCGCCGCGGTCATGCATGCATCCCCGGAGTACAGGAGAAAATTGAGGAAGACTGAAAGGCACAGGACGCGCATGATGCCGATCGATGGAGCGTATTTGTGCCCCATGAGGAGCAGGATGACGGTATCTGCACTTATGTAAAGAACGACGGCGCTGAAGAAGCCGAAAATAAAGAAATATTTCTGCATGAAGTTCCCTGCCGACCGGAATGCGCCGATGTCCTTGCTGTGAAGCCCGAAGAGAGAGGGCAGAAATGCCCGCTGGTAGGCTCCGGCGCCCACCACATAGAGAACCGAGAGGATGCGATAGGCGGCTGCGTAGTAGCCGACCGCTACCGGGCCCTTGAAATAGGAGAGGTACAGGAACGGAATCCTTGAATACAGGGAGAATACGAGGCCCGATATGCCGTAGACAAAGGAGGTTTGAAACTGGCTGACGGTCTCCCGGAAATTGAACCTGAGCGGCGATACCCTGAGCGTTGCAACTGCCAGCCAGATAAATACGGCGATATAGATTGCGGCCTGCAGAAGCGCCATTTCGGTGACGCCGCGCCTGAGCGCCACGAGCGCTGCGATTCCGATCAGGGAACCGACCCCGCGAACGGACTCGATGGCCGCCACGCTGCGCTGCCTGCCGAGGACCTGGAGGACGCTGTACATGGGTTCGGAGAGAAAAACCGCTGCCGAGGCAAGGGAAAGAAAAAGGTAGATCAGCCCGTAAAGGTGGCCGGCGGTCATTTTACTCGAAAAAAAGAATGCGATGACGAGCGCCGGGACGCCGATAACCAGTCTGACGAAAAGGGCGTTGCCGAGAAGCCCGCCGAGCTGGGAGTGATCGTTCGCTCCATCACGCTGCATACCGATCGTCATCCCGGTATCGGTAAATGAGCCGCAGAGGAGCGACAGTTCCCATAATGCGGAATAGACGCCGAACATCTCGGCCTGGAGCGAACGCGCCATGATAACCCCGGCGGCGGCAGCGGAGAGCCTTCCGACCAGGGTGCCGGAAAAGGCGTAGGTGGCCCGAACGAAAAGGGCGTGAAGCGGCTTGCTCTTCATTGCCGGGAGCCATAGGGAGGGAGTGGACGCAGCATGGATGCCTCAGGGCGAGCGCGGGTTCAGGAGCGCGTCGTACGCTGCCAGGAGGTGCGGCGCCTGGTGCTTCCACTCCAGCTCGTTCTCCATGCGGCTGCGCCCGAACTCTCCCATGGATTTGCGGCGATCCGGATCGGCAAGCAGTTCCTCGATTTTATCCGCAAGATCGATGATATCGTTCGGTCGCGCATAGACCGCTGCATCGAGTGCCGATCGCCTGCCTTCGATGAGATCGTACTGGACGATCGGGCGCTTGAGCGCCATGTATTCGAGGACCTTATTCATGGTCGAAACATTATTGAGCGGATTGAGCGGATCGCAGTCCACGCAGACATCGCAGGTACAGATCCGCTCGATCATTTCCGCATCGGATACCCTGCCGGTAAACTCTACGGCATGATCGATACTTAGTTTGACCGCCATGGCTTTCAGCGATTCGAGCATCGGACCCGAGCCGACAAAACAGAATGCGATGTCATTCCGGCCACGGTTCGCGATCAGCTCGTGAGCTGCCCGCACCAGGTGGTCGACTCCGTCGAATTCGCCCATGACACCCAGATAGCCGATGAGCCAGGCCCTGTTCCGCTTATAACGGGGGAGGGGAGGCACCGGGTTGAAAATATCGAGACGCGGGCCGCTCCGCACGACAAAGACCCGGTCGGGCTTCTTTTTACCCCGCGAAAGCGCGATTGCCCGGTACGATTCGTTCGTACTGATGACCAGATTCGCTGCGGCAAAGGTGCACCGCTCGGCAAAACGGAGCCCGTGGTAAAAGAGGTCCCGCCGCATGAACTTGGATTCGTAAAGTTCGGGGTTCAGGTCGTGCTGGTCGAAAAGGAATTTAGTCCCGTGCAGGAGTTTGAACCAGAGCGCAACCAGAAAAATGAGGTCGGGCGGGTTGCAGGCGTGAATCACCTCGAATCCCCGCTCTTTCTTAACCTTCCGGGCCAGCCGCAACTCATGCCGCAGTGCCGCGGAATATTCCCGGAGATAGCCCAGCGGTGAGCTTACCTCAGCGGGAAGCGGATGGCGGTAGATGTGGATACCGTCAATTATCTCGAAAGTTTTCTCATACCCCTTGCCGATGGGGCAGATGACGCTTACGGTATAACCGGCGGCGGCGAGTGTGGTCGATTCCATCCAGACCCGCCGGTCAAAAGGGACCGGCAGGTTCTCGACGATGATCAGGACCTTACCAGGAGACACCGGCATAGTTTTTATCTTTCACGTCCGGTTTAAGGATGCCGGCGAGGTCGATGATGAATTTCGAAGAATCCAGGCCGTCGATGAGACTGCGGAACTCGCCGGCCGCATGCGTAACGACCAGCACTTCGCCGTGGGCAACGATCTCCTCAATATTATTGGTCAGAAGCCGGGTCAGATGCGGGAGTTTGGATTCAATGTACAGTTTATTCGCGCCCATGAGCTTGGCTTCATGAACGGCGGGATCGTAAATCTTGAGATTGAATCCTTTACCCAGAAGTCGCTCCGCAAGCTCGACCGCCGGGCTTTCGCGCAGGTCGTCCGTGCCGCTTTTGAACGCCAACCCGAGGAGGCTGATGTTGCGTTTTCCGGTTTCCATGATGAGCTGGACCGAACGGTTGATATGCTGGTCGTTCGAATCGAGCATCGAGGTGAGGAGCGGTACCTGGACATTATTTACCTGTGCAATATGGATGAGCGAGCGCACATCCTTGGGCAGGCAGGAGCCGCCGAAGGCGAATCCCGGCCGCATATAGGCAGTAGAGACATTGAGCTTCAGGTCCTGGATGATGACTTCCATGACCTTGCGGCCGTCAACGCCGACGGACTTGGCAACACGACCGATCTCATTGGAAAAGCTGATTTTCGCGGCATGCCAGGCATTACAGGTGAATTTGATCATTTCTGCAACCTTGAACTCCATGACAAGCACCTGCGACTGTACCAGGGAATACAGGTCGCGGACCGCATGTTCCGCAATCGGGTCGTCGGTTCCGATGATCGTAAAGGGGGCGGAATGAAAGTCGTTGATAGCGCTTCCCTCGCGCAGGAACTCCGGGTTGAACCCGATATGAAAGGTTCCCTTGCCGACGCGCTCCCGGATAATCTCCCGGCATTTTTCCGTGGTTCCGGGGGGCACCGTGCTGCGGATAATCACCGTGTGGGGTTCCCGCTTTCTGGCAATGGCAAGCCCAAGCTGCTGGCAGACATCGAAAACATGCCCCAGGTAGGTGCTGCCGTCCGGCGCTGAGGGTGACCCGACGCATACGAGGGAAACATCCGTTGCCGCAACGGCGTCCGCTACCGAGGTTGTGGCTGAAAGCCGCTTCGCCGCGATGACCTCGGCGAGGAGCTCCGAGAGCCCCAGTTCCACGATCGGCGATTTGCCCTTGAGCACCATGCCGACCTTTTCCTTATTGACGTCGACGCCGATTACGGTATTGCCGTCGCGAGCAAGACAGGCAGAGGTTACGACGCCCACATAGCCGAGACCGAAAATGCTAACATTCATCAAGCACCTCGATGATAGTGGTGAGAGTGACGGGCAGGGTCAGCTGCGCCGATGCAAAAATGGTGCAGGCTTCGACCTTTATCCCGAACCGGGGAGAGTACCAGCCTCCCTCCGGGTCGGCTCGATGAACCGAAATTTCCAGAGAGTCGTCGAGCTGCATACAAAGGGTTATGCCGGATCTCCGGATGAGAATACGCTGCTCAGCCTCCTTTTCGATCATGCATTCCGGGGCGAAATGAAACCCGAGACGGACCAGGTGGTCACCCGATCCGGTGAGCATATCCCGGAGGCTGAAGGTTCTCCCCTCCAGAGAGAATGCCCGGCAATGAATAATCCCGAGCGGCGCAGCATATCCGCTGTGACGGGCGGTCAATTCCGCACCGGTTTCCGGGTCTTCCCGCCACTGGGTGACCGTTGTTTTCGCCGGGGCAGACCAGAGAAACCTTCCCGATGGCCGGGATTGATCCCTGTTGTCTATGGTCAGGGTATTATGTGCACGGCTTCCCCTGAAGTAGTCGCGCGTCGCTCTGTCAGTATAATATGAAAACGTTCCGGGATCGACAAAAATCGGTTTCCCGCCGACCGAAATAGCAAAGGAGAGCGCATCAGCATGACCATGGGCCGCAATTGATCCAAACCCAAGCGGACCGGCATCGGCCAGTACGAACAGCTCCGAAGGCAACCCCCGATTGACCGCCATGACATAGAGTCCCGCATCCGGGAAGGCGCTGCACTGCGGAAGGGGCCGGTCATCATGCGGCGGGAGCGATTTTGCTGCTCCCATGAGAATAACGGGCAATGACAACCGGTCATGGCCGGTGTTCCTGATCCCGAGGAGTATGGCGGCGAGGTGATAGAGCCATCCGGTCCGCGCTGCCTCATGAGATTGCAGCTGCAAGGCCATGCCGTCATCGCCGTCGCCGTAGCGGGGGAGATTGCCGCCAACGTCGGTAAGCAGGGGAATTGACTCGACCATTTTTGCAAGGATCGAACGGAATTCCGCTGAAAAGGAGATCTCCGCTCTCTCTGCTTCAAACAGCGAAAGAAGCAGGAATTCCAGAACAAACAGTTGGTACCCGAAGGCGAGCTCACGGTTGATGCCCGAGGGAAAGGTTTGCCGGACCGCTTCCCGTTCAAGAAGTTTCTTCGCCTGGTTTGTCCATTGCCGGGAGGAGCGGAAAATCGGAAAAGCGACCGATGCAATGAAAAGCCCGGCCATCTCCCCGATGAGGTGGTTGTTAGCAGAAGATCCGCGCGAATAGGCCCGGCTGATCACCTCCTGGTGCAGTCCGATGCACGGCCAGATGGGGCTCGAATCGCCGAAGGTCGCTTCGTAATGGGCCGAGCCTCTCAGTAACCGCTCAATCCAGGTCCATGAAATAAGACGGATGCCGAGTTCAAGAGGATGACCCCAGTTAATTCCGACGAGAAAAGGGTTCCGGGCGATCCAGTCGATGATCTGGCGGCCTGCTTCCTGGGCATAGACCTCTTTTTTCGTGAGAGCATAGGCCGCAGCGAGCACGGTGAGGTGGTGATGCCGGCTCTTCTCCCAGATTATTTTCGAATCCCCCGCAGCCTCATTCCGATGATCGATATCGTAGCTGAATATTCGGGGCATTCTCTGCCCGGACAGCGGGTCGAGGTGCCAGTCGATGACCTGTTCGGAGACCCCGGATAGTCCGAAAAAACGCCATTCATGCCGGAGATAGGCGTCCGCTTCTTCTAAAAGCGCCGAAACTTCCGCATTATCGGGAACGGCAGAAAGGGCAGGGGAGGAGAGTGCCGGCAGCCCGGACCTGAACCCGGGAGAAATCAAGCCTGCAAAGAGTCTGCCTGACCTCGACCGGCGCCGCCAGCTTTTTTTAGTGAAGGTAAAACCGAATCGGAATGCTACCTCGTCGGCCGACATTGCGGCGAGACGCCTTACATACCACTCGGCATTCATCGGCTATTCCGCGCCCTTGGCTTTCAGAACCGCAGGGATGGTTTTGAAGAGAATTTTTATGTCGTTGAAAAAACTCCATGTATCGATATAGTGGGCATCGAGTTCCATCCATTTGTCGAATGGGATTGAACTTCTTCCCTCAACCTGCCAGGTACAGGTGATTCCGGGCCTGACGCTGAACCGGCGGTGGTGCCAGTCGATTTCAAATCCCTGGAAATCGCGAAGGGTCAAAGGACGCGGGCCGACCAGGCTCATATCGCCGAGAAGAACATTAATGAGCTGCGGCAGCTCGTCAAGGCTCGTTTTCCGGAGCCATTTGCCCAGAGGGGTGATACGCGGATCGTTTACCACCTTTAGAATCGGTCCCTCCATGGAATTTAGATGGGCGACCTCTTCGATTTTTTCTTCGGCATCCTCGACCATGGTCCTGAATTTATAGAGTTTGAACTTCCGCTTGTTCCAGCCGATACGCATCTGCGTAAAAAAGACAGGTCCCCTGGAGGTCAGCTTGATAAGAAGCGCGATAATGGCAAATACCGGCAGGAGTACGATGAGCCCGAATAAGGAGCCTGCCAAATCGGTAATCCGTTTAAGGGTTGCGGTAGCAGTTTTTGTGTACAGCATGCCGGTGTATATATTGATTATTTCCATATCGCTCTGATGAGACCGTTTCAAATCGAAAAGATCGGATGCATAATTAACGGTCACCCCATGATCGCGGCAAAGTGCGACTATTTGGGAAGACTGCTTATAGAAGGATAGTATCGGGAGACAGAGAATTACTTCATCGACCACTTGTTTTCGAATAAAAGAGCCAAAATTATCAAAATTTGTAAGAAGGGGCGTTGAATGCGGGTACCCTGACGCTCCCTTATCCCTCAGCGCGAGGAGCTCGGCAGTATCTTTGCTAAGGGGCATTGCAGCACCCGAGAGGTCGGGAGCCAGAATGACGTCGTCGACGAACCCGATCACCCGGTACCCGAGTTCGGGGTGGGTCCTGAAAAACCTCGCAAGCGCCAGGGCGCGCTTATTGGTTCCTGCAATTACCAGATGCCGTACCATACTGCGATTCCAATTGTTTTCGATATACATCCTTGTTACAAAATGACCACAAATAACCGCAAAGACATTCAACGCAAAAAAAATGAGAATGAAGGTCAGGTCTGCCTTCACTATTCCACTAAATTTAGCAGCAAGGAGCATACCCGTGACGGCAACAATAATCAGTGAGCACATAATCACGGCTTCACGACGCTGGGCAGGATGGAATTCATCCCGGTAGGCAGGGAAAACGAATCGCCGCAGCATATGGCTGTGAGTCCATACTCTTCCAAAGAAATACCGTGTTACAATGTGCCCGCTCACCACAAGAACGGTATTCATGGAGTAGAATATCAGAATGAAGGTGGGATCGATCAGCGTGCTGTGGACCGCCCTTCCTGCAACTGCCAGTCCAAGCGACCCGAGCAGGACCGCCAGGCAGAGATTGAGCGCTTCGCGCCGCGAAGAAGGGTGATCGGCCTCGCGGTAGGCACCGAAAACTTTGAGGACGTAATGCCAGAAGATAAAAAAGGCCGTTAAAACGATAATTGCAGCGAACCGGATGCGGATATTGAGAATTATATCCTTGAACGACTCGTGCTGAACGAGATCGAAGTGCAGGGCCGCCGCAAAGGCGAAGGCCCATCCCATGACAAGCAGATCGAATCCAACCAGGATATTATACAGCGTTCGCGATCGAAGAATCATGCTATCGTTTCGATAATGCGATTCAACTCCCTGCCGATGCCAGGTTTGAGGTCCATCGAATCGAAAAAAACACTCCCCGGAGAGGGCAACCGAACGGAAAAGGCTGGTTCAGAAGGCTTATCCTGCCCTGGGCCTTGCTTATAATCGTTGAAGACCGGCCCGCACAAATTTCAAAAGTCTAAAGTAGAATGTTCAGGATGCGGCTGCACATCATGGTATACCCGCGTTCTCCCGTACCCCGGCCCGCTAGAGCCTTTTATAAAGCCATTGCGGAAGATAGTACCGGTAATTATTGAGAATAACCCCGAAGACATTAATGCCCGCGCGATTCAACTGGCTGGTTGACTGAACAATGACCTCGCGGCGGACCCGTTCGGATTCAACGACCATGATGACATCATCGATGTAATCGGCCAACTCCATGACCAGGGAGGAGCGGGAGAATGGCGGCATCTTTAGAACGATATAATCGTACTTTTTCTTCCAGGAGTTCATCGATTCGGCAAAAAGGCCTGACTTGCTCAATTGCAGCGCTCCGTCGAACTCCTTGCCCGCCGACAGGATATCGAGCCCTGAAACGTTATTGAAGCTCATCGGGGTGATTGCCGGCCCGGTATCCGATTTGTAGAAATCGGAAACACCGGGCGTCTGGGGTATGGAGAATGTCGCATGCAGGGTCGGTTTTGCAAGATCAAGATCGGCAAGCAGCACCCGTCCGCCGTTATTCGGCGGAATCTGGTTGACCGCAAGGTAAGGCGCGATCAGGTCGGTGCCTTCGCCGTCGTAGCAGCTCATAACCGCGATTACTTTTGAATCCTTCTGGTCCTTGCGGGCCCGGCGGAGGGTTTCCCTGAGCGTATCGAAGGTCTGCGAGCAGGCCCGGGGAATCTTCCAGGGAACGCCGGCCGCCCCATCCAGAACCGGAATCACCCCGAGAGCGGGAAGGCCGAGATAATTTTCGACATCATCGAATCGCTTGACGGTATGATCGAGTAGTTCGAATATAAAGGCAAGCGCCAGGCCGCCGAAGAGTCCGAAGAAAATCCCGAAGACCATGCTGTAGATCGCACGCGTGGTAACTGTCGACTTGAGCGGGAGCGTGGCTTCCTGGATGATGCTGATATTCGACAGCTTCTCATTCTTGAGCCCGCTGTCGATGCGGGCCTGTTCGAGGTCTTCGCTGTATTTCCGGTAATTATCCTGGTCTATTTCGAGCTGGCGCTGCAGGCGGGCAACCGTTGCGCTGGAGTTGTTGAACGACTCCATTTCGTTGCGCGCCTGGGCAATGAGCGATCGCAGGTTCAATTCCCGCGCCGTATAGGCGGCAAGGTTGGACTGTTCGGCAAGAAGGTCGGCCTGCATCTGGCGCATGGCGTTGGAACTGTTGTTGTTCAGGTCTTCGGTGTCGAGAATCGCCGAGGCCTGGTTGATCTGCTGTTTCAGGTCCTTCACGCGGCGGCTGTTGTCATTGTATTTTGTCAACATGTCGAGCTGCTGAACCCGCAGTTCATTGATTTTAGTCCTCAGCACTTCGTTCGAGGAGAGCGGAACGCCCCCCAACTTATGCTGTGCCATGATCTGAGGAATATTTTCCATGGTTTTCTGGAGATCGGCTACCCTGGCCCGGCTGGCGGCGAGTTCAACCTTGACCTTTTCATAGTCCTGTTCGAGATTGGACAGCCGGGTAAGAATGCTCGTCTGTTGCTCGGGAACCGAAACAATGCCGGAAGAATTTTTAAGGGCGTTCAGGCTGTCCTGGGTGGCCTTCATTTCGGCGTTGAGCGCATCCTGCTGCTGCTCGATGAACTTATAGGAGGACGCGGGCCGGTAAATTGCCATGTGTTTCTCCTCGTAAAATCGGAGGAGGTTATCCACCACGTCATGGGCTACCTGGGGATCTTTCGCAAGAAAAGAGACACTGATGATATTGGTTTTTTTGACGAGGTCGACGGCAAGGCACTTTCCTATCTTCACAACCGCATTTTCGCGCGTCTTGAGCGAATCGTAGGTTGTGAGTAACGGAGCGGCTCTCTTTGCCCCGAGAATGCGGCTGATACCGATGGTATCGACGATCCTTTCGGCAAGCTCACGACTCTTGAGCACCTCGATTTCGGAATTCAACTCGGTTTCCCGGGATTCTCCGTTAACATTGACCGTCGCGGCGCCCATGCTCGCGGCAGGATCGAGCGTGGTATTTTCGCGACCGAGGCGAAGCAGGAGCTGGGCGGTTGACTGGTACGATTTAGGCATCAGCAGCGTAACGGCGGCGGCAAGAACCACGACGGTGAAGAAAAAGCCGATAACCTTGCGCTTATGCCTGAACACGACATAGTAAATGTCACGAAGGGACATGGTGGACTGCGTCATTGGCGACGGCGAGGTGAAGTTGCTCACGGGAGATCCCTGTCGAAAAGGTTGCAAGCACGAAGGAGAAGGCGGTCATAAATACCTGATGCCCTCCCCGAACTGTTTAAAATCACATCATATTATACATAATGCAACTGAAGTATTCCATCATTTCTAAGTATAGCTTCTCTCCAACAAGGAACGTGCGAACTGCGCAACAAACAGTCGGGCAAGGAGATAGGGCCTAAATAGCGCAAAGATGGCTGATTGCCGCCGGTATAGCCCGGGAACATTGCTGCGGTTCGGGTTCCCGGCGCATTCGATATCTCCCCCGGAGGACGCTGCTAATTGACGTAGGAGAGAATATCGAGCACCCGGTTGCGATAGGTATGGCCGGCGCGGACCGTGCGGCTGTTTTCCGTTGCCGGCGGTTCCAGGCCGGGGTACCGGGTAAGCAGATCACGGGCAATCTCAATGGCATGCGCCGGGCTTTTAAAGGTTTGAAAACTGCACCCGGCCAGCGATTCGGCTGCGAGCGGCGATTCTTCGGTAAGAAGCAGTGCGCCGGCTTTCAGGATATCGTATGCCCGCGGACTTATGTGCACACTCTCCCGGTCCGACGGCT
>PLTF01000073.1 GCA_003164335.1 Fibrobacterota bacterium | reverse complement strand
AATACACCGTTGGCAGGGGGCTTACTTTCCGGGCAAACCCTACCCGATCGGGGCGACGTGGGATGTGCGGGGAACCAATTTTGCCCTGTTTTCCGAAAATGCGACGAAAGTGGAGCTTCTTCTCTTTAAGTCGAACGATGATCCCCATCCCGAAACCATTATTCCCATCGTTGAGAAGACTAATTCCATCTGGCATGGCTACCTTCGCTCCATCAGTCCGGGCCAGCTCTATGGATACCGGGTTTATGGGCCCTACGATCCGGAAAAGGGGTTGCGGTTCAATCCCGCGAAGGTGCTGATCGACCCCTATGCCAAGGCGCTTTGCGGAAAAATCCGTTGGAATGACGCGCTGTACGGCTATCGGATCGGCGATCCGCGGGGCGATCTTTCCCTCGACAGCCGCGACTCTGCCCCCTTCATTCCCAAGGGGGTGGTCATCGATCCGTCATTCGACTGGGAAGGCGACCGGCTGCTCGATATCCCCTGGAACGAAACGATCATCTACGAACTCCATGTCAAGGGATTTACCAAACGCAATAGGGAAATCGATCCGGCTAAACGGGGAACCTACGCCGGGCTGGGGTCCCGGCAATCCGTTGCCTACCTCCGGAGCCTCGGGATAACCGCGGTCGAACTGCTGCCGGCGCACCAGGCGGTCGACGACCGAATCCTGGTGGACAAGGGCTACACCAACTACTGGGGCTACAACACCATCAACTTTTTTTCACCCGACAGCCGTTTTTCCGCTTCGGGCGATACCGGCGGGCAGGTCCGGGAGTTCAAGGAGATGGTGAGGGCGCTGCACAAGGCCGGGATCGAGGTGATTCTCGACGTTGTTTACAATCATACCGGGGAGGGCAACCAGTTCGGGCCCACCCTGTCGTTCAGGGGGATTGATAACCCTTCATACTACCACCTCAGCCCGCAGCTGCCGCGGTATTACATGGACTTCACCGGTACCGGCAACAGCCTGGGAATTACCCATCCCCCGGTCATGCAGCTGCTCATGGACAGCCTGCGGTACTGGATCCTTGATATGCATGTTGACGGATTCAGATTCGATCTTGCTGCCACGCTTGCCCGTAAATCAAACGGCATTGACCGGCTTTCGACCTTCTTCGAAATGGTGCAGCAGGACCCTGTCGTATCGCAGGTTAAGTTAATCGCCGAGCCGTGGGACCTCGGTCACGACGGCTACCAGCTGGGTAAATTCCCACCCCTGTGGGCGGAGTGGAATGGAAAATACCGGGACCTGTTCCGGCGATTCTGGAAGGGCGATGCATGCCTTGCGGCGGAACTGGCCCATCGCGTTTCCGGGTCGAGCGACCTATTCGGTGAGAACGGGCGTACGCCCTGCGCAAGCATAAATTATGTCGTCTGTCACGACGGATTCACGCTCCATGATCTGGTTAGCTACAATGTGAAGCACAACGAACCCGGCAGGGAGGAGAACCGGGACGGTACCGAAGAAAACCTGAGCTGGAACAGCGGGACCGAGGGACCCACGATCAATCCGCAGATAAGCGAACTCCGCGAGCGGCAGAAAAAGAACTTCCTCGCGACGATCGTGCTTTCGCAGGGAGTTCCCATGATCTGCGCGGGTGACGAACGGGGGCGGACGCAGCTGGGCGATAACAATGCCTACAGCGCGGACGATGAAATCAGCTGGATTGACTGGAGCCTTGACGACCAGCAGGCTGCGCTGCTTGCTTTTGTTAAAAAGCTGATCCGCCTGCGCCGGGAACACCCGGTGTTCCGTCATAAGAAGTATTTCGGCGACGGCAGGCGCGGCATCAAGGAAGCGAGCTTCTACAGCGATGCGGGCAATGAGATCAACGTATTCGACTGGCAGCAGCCTTCCATCAATTCATTTTCCCTGTTGCTCAGGGGTGATGCCCTCGACGACTTCGAGGTGACTGGAAATCCGATTACAGACGATACCTTCCTGCTGATCTTTAACGGTCATTTCAATCCGGTTGATTTCCGTCTTCCACGCACCGGGCTCGCCTGGGAAGAGGTTCTCGCCAGCGACGAAGGAACCCGCCGCAGCCGGGTGCTCGAATCTGCGGCGGACGACCCCAGGATTCACATCGAGGGGCGGTCATTTGTTCTTTTGTGCAGCAAGCGCTGCGAAGCGCTCGGTAAGGCGCCGGCACCGGCGGCACACGCTTTCCATGAAGCGAAAAAACTTGTTTCCGAAAAACCCGGTGATCGCAAAGTGCTCAAGCCGATGCATGCCGCCGTTCGCAGGAAGGTCGCTCACCGGAAATCAATAAAGCATCCGGTTCATGGAATGGTAAAGAGAACAGCGAAGGTGAAAGGGTCCGCTTCGAAGAAGCAGACCCGCACGCCGGTAACGTCCTCGCAAAAGAGCAAAAAATCTAAGCTCAAGAAAAACGGGTGAGCGCTATTTCCCCCCTTTTTTTTGCGATGCATGAGCAGCCGGCACATGGCCGGTCGAAGGGTGGAAAGGCTTCCTGCCATGGTCGGGTTCGGATTTTTCATGCGTGTTCTTTGCAATGGTACCATGGCCGCGAACCGTTTCTATGTCATGATGAGCAGGGGCCCGATGAGCCGGTTCATGTCCCGAATGGCCATGAACCAGGCCGGGCTTATGGATGTCCTTTGACGATTTTTTTGAAACGGCATGGGCAGGCTCCCCGGTTTTTTGAACCGCCGGGGGCTTGATGTCGAAGTTGATAATATCCACTGCCCGTCGGACGATCTCTTTCCCATAATCGGTCCACGTGCCCTCGCCCCAGTACCGGTAGCAACTGGTTTGCGAGGTGAGGAGATGAAAGAGCGCGTTGCGATAGCCGGGATCGGAGGACGGTACGCCGGGTTCGATGGCCTTTTCATAGAAGAGCGCGCTCGCCCTTTCCATGGGGCCTATCAGGCTGTCGTAGCCGCGCACCCAGGAGATGTTATTTGTCCAGCTGCCGCCCTCCATCGAGAATCGGCCATCCTCCTTTTTAAGCTCCGCAATTGTTTTTTCGAGCTTCTCCGCTCCGGCTCCGGGCTTGAGGCGATCCCAGATGCGCTTCTGAAAAAGAGGCTGCAATTCCGGGAGATCTTTTTCGGCGATACCGCTGCTCAAAAGCTGTTCGAGATACTCCGATACATTCATGACCGGCGTAGACGATCCGGAGCATTCACGCATGACCTCGAAGTACTTGGACGGGAACTCGTTCATCATCACGCCGCCGTTTTCCCCGTCCGCAATCTGCGTGACCAGGGGCGGTATTTGCTTCCCCTTGAGTTCGACACGCTGGAGGCCCTTCGCCTCGTAGTAGGGCTGCATCTGGGCAACCAGTTTTGTGTCGCTCCCCTGCGTTTTGATGATTGCAACAATACTGGTCTCCTCGCCCTCACTGTTGCGGCACACCAGCCGGTGGGGGATATGCTTGAGCCGCGGTCCCGCCCCGGTTGCAGGGTCCTCTACCGAGTGTTCCTGGACCAGTACCCACTGAAACCCGCACTCCCTGAGTGTCTTGACGAAATCATAGGCAACCTCCGGATGGTTCGGCAGCGCCATCTCCGATGGTGAGAACCCCCGGACACGCGCCAGGGCGTCGAATCCGAAGAGTGCGGCAAAGTACTGCTGCCATGCCCTCACATGAAGCCGGTAATCCTGAACCGGCGTCGAGGGCGCAACGGCGTGTCCCCAAGGGCACCCGAGCCACTCCACTGCCCGGCGGTATTGCGGGCTAACCGTGATATTCCTGAGGCTGTCGATGACGTCGCCGGCGCCCATCTGCAGGAGTCCGTACAGGAGCGTTCCTGAGTATTCGAGCATGATCCGCGGCTCCTTTCCCTCACCGATGAGCTGCGGAATGAATTCTCCCATCCGTTTGTAACATCCGCGGAACGCCCCGGCGTTGTAGTTGTCGCCGATACCGGGATTATCCGCCATATACTTGAGGTTGCTGATGATTTTCGCGGTGCGAAGATCACCTCCCTCGGCCGGGATAAGCGGCTGGTGCATGTGAAGCGCAATGGCAAAGGCGCTGTTGATATTTCCGAAAGTGGCAGGACTTACATCTCCGTAATACGACCTGGTTCTCCTGCTGCCGACCGCTTTTTCTACCAGATCTTCCGCACCGCTGATGTTCGGCAGGCTGTCGACCCATTCGGGAATGGAATTTTGCATAATCATGTCCCCCTATTGAGGTTCATTACCCGTTTAGCGGACAAGAAAACGCAAGAAACATGCCAGAGGGGGAAGGCGGGGGGGGGGAAGGCAGACGAAAGGCAGAAGAAAGGCAGAAGAAAGGCAGACGAAAGGCAGAAGAAAGGCAGAAGAAAGGCAGACGAAAGGCACAAAGGAAGAAGAATCAAAGTTCGGGCATTTTGGAAATGCTCTTTCTTTGATGCGTGGATTGAGAGGACCGGGTGATGGTTAATGCCTGATTGTTAATGCCGAAAATAACCTTTTGACCTCTCTTCTCCGGCTCCTCTCTCCCACAGGAGAGAGGAGGGGCGTTTCTGCAATCTTTCCGATTGGGTATTGTTTTTCTTTCCCCTCTCCTTGTGGGAGAGGGGATAAAGGGAGAGGTCAAACTTGACCAAAGATACTTTCTGAGCCGCGATTTCTTTGACCCATGTGATTGGGTTGATTTTTAAAATCTTTCATATTCTTTCTACCAAATGGGAGCGTTGCGGGGGTGCGCGAGCGCCTGCTGAGCGATAGCGAGGCAGGCATCGCCGCGCACCTCCGCAGGAAGGGGTGTGTCGGAGACGCGGCTTTGCGCGGCTCCGACCAGGGGAAACCATTGAAAATGGTTTCCCCATCAAAGGGTTTTGAATTAAGCCCATATCCCCCGCAAACTCTTTTATGGGCACCTCTAAAAATTGATTTATTTTGTCCTTCGACAAGCTCAGGACGAACGGAAATCATTCGAATACGGCGAAAACAGCCGTTCGTGGTGGGCCTGGCGAACCATGAACGCAATTTCGAGGTGGCCTTATGTTCCTCACCCTGCTCCACCCCCCGGCCCGGGTATTTTCTATATTTATTCCCCAGGCCTCGGATCGAAGGCATTTTTTGTTCTTTTATGCCTAATTGCCTTCTTTCTGCCTTTTTTCTGCCTTCCATCCTTATACTTCTTTCTTCCGGAGGCTTACCATGTATCCAACCATTCCCGAATCCATCGACGGCGTTCCCAATATATCCGGCTCCGAAGACCTCGTTGAGAAGGCGGTCAGGAACGGTGCAAAAAAGAAATTTTACAAGGACGGGGGCGGGATCGATTTCGGCAGGATCAAAAGCGCCTGTGCGATTGCGCTCCACATGCACCAGCCGCTCATTCCGGCCGGCGGCGGCGACCTGCAGAACGCCGCGCTCATCAGCAATCTCAAATACATGATGGACAACCAGGGAATCGGCGACAACCACAATGCACCGGTTTTCGCTTGGTGCTACAAGCGCATGGCGGAGTTCATCCCGCAGCTTATCGCCGAAGGAAAGTCGCCGCGGGTCATGCTTGACTATTCCGGGACGCTGCTCTACGGCCTGCGCGCCATGGGCGAGGGCAGCGTCCTCGACGAACTGAAGCGCATCACCCTTGATGAACGCTACCAAAATTGCGTGGAGTGGCTCGGCTGCCCATGGGGGCATGCGGTGGCTCCCTCCACGCCGGTCCAGGATTTCCGGATGCATGTCAAGGCATGGCAGCATCACTTCGCGGCCATTTTCGGCTTCGAGGCGCTTGAACGCGTGCGGGGGTTTTCCCCGGCTGAAATGGCGCTGCCCAACCATCCCGATGTCGCCTACGAATTCGTCAGGACACTCAGGGACTGCGGTTTTACGTGGGTGCTCGTGCAGGAGCATACGGTGGAACGGCCGGAGTCCGGCCAGGGGCCGGAACAGAAGCACCTGCCGCACCGCCTGGTCTGTACCAATGCAAAGGGGGAAACCGCGTCGATCATTGCGATTATTAAAACCCAGGGCAGCGATACCAAGCTTGTGGCGCAGATGCAGCCGTATTATGAGGCAAAGGGTCTCTCGCGGCGGCCGCTGGCCGGGCACGAGGTTCCGCCGATCGTCACGCAGATTGCCGACGGCGAAAACGGCGGCGTTATGATGAATGAGTTCCCGCCGAAATACCTCGAAGTGGTGCGCGAAAGTTCGGGAAGCGAAACGCCGCTTATCAATGTCAGCGAATACCTCGAACACCTGGCAGGGCTCGGCATCAAGGAAGCCGACCTGGCGCCGGTGCAGCCGGTCATGCAGAAACGGATATGGGACGCCATGAAGCCGGGGGATGGGCCGGAAAAGCTGGAAGCAACCATCGAGAAGCTGAAAAAGGAGGACGGCCGTTTCCATATGGAGGGAGGAAGCTGGACAAATAATATTTCCTGGGTGCGCGGGTACGAGTCGATAACCGGTCCCATGGAACGCGCGAGCTCGCTGTTCTACCAGAAGGCAATGGGAAGCGGCATCGCCACAAGCGACCGCCGCTACCGTAATGCGCTCTACTACCTTCTTACTTCCCAGACCAGCTGCTACCGGTACTGGGGAAGCGGTGTGTGGGTGGATTACGGCAAGGAACTTTGCCGCAGGGCGCAGAATATTCTGGAATACGATTTCAAATAATTTCGGATTGGAAAACCCGGTTGTTGATCGGCGTGCCGGTCTTTCGCTCGGGCGAGGAGCCGGAGGGAATGGAGTTTTGCGCCCGTTTTAACTATATTATTCATTATTATCCAGTACTTCAGGCTGAATATTTTCTCTATCCGCCTTCGGAAACTTGACATGGGTACCATCCGGAGGTCTCCGCCAACCGTGATCATTGAAGAGGCAGGGAAACCATAACAAATGCGAATTGTACATCTTGCGTGGGAATCGCTCCATTCCATCAGTATCGGCGGCGTGGCAGTCCATGTGACCGAACTGGCGGCGGCATTGCAGCGGAAAGGCCATGAAGTGCATGTATTTACCCGCCTGCGTTGGCATGGCGACTGGTACTACGATTGCATCCACGGTGTACACTACCACCGGGTTCCCTATACCGGAACCGCAGATTTTGTCGATGATATCAATAATATGTGCCGGGCCTTTGTCACTGCCGTGTTCAAGACCGAAGATTATATTGGCGCCCGGTTCGACGTCGTGCATGCGCACGACTGGATGGCGGCAAATGCCATGGTCTGGATCAAGCAGGGGAGAAGCCGCAAAGGGATCCTCACCATGCACTCCACCGAGTACGGCCGCAGCGGCAACAACTTCTACGGCGGCAGGTCGCAGCGGATCATGGATCATGAGCGCAACGGAACCTATTGCGCCGATCGCATCATTGCGGTTTCGAACTCCCTGAAAAACGAAATCATGTGGATTTACAATGTCCCTTCCTGGAAAGCATCGGTCGTGTTCAACGGCATTTCCTACGAGGCATTCAACGGGTTCATCGATCCCGGCGCCGTCAAGGGGCGGTACGGTATCGGCCCCGTTGACCCGACCATTCTCTTCGTCGGCCGGATGACCACCCAGAAGGGTCCGGACCTTTTAATCAAGGCAATCCCCTCCATTTTGAAGTTTTATCCCTCGGCGAAGTTCGTTTTGACGGGAGAGGGGGATCTTCGCGGCCAGGTGGAGCGCCTTGCATGGCAAGCCGGGGTCCATCATGCCTGCCGATTCTACGGAGTTCTCCCCCGCCAGGAGCTCATCGACCTCTATCGGGCAGTTGACGGGGTGGTCGTGCCGAGCCGGAACGAACCGTTCGGTATCGTCGTGCTCGAAGCCTGGGCCGCCGGAAAGCCGGTAGTCGCAACGGTCAACGGGGGGCCGGCCGAGCTCGTCTGGAACGATGTCACCGGGTATAAAATCTTGCCGAATCCCGATTCGATTGCCTGGGGTATTGGAACATTGTTTGCGAATTTTGAACATGCCCGCTGGATGGGGAGGAATGGGCGCGAGGCAGCCGAAACCGTTTTTTCATGGGACACCATTGCCGGCAAGACCTTGGAAGTTTATTCGGGATAGAGCCCGCTGTCACCCTCTAAACCATTGATTTTTATGGAAGGAATTGGGTATTTTAGAACAGGGGGAGGGCTCCCGCAAGGCGGGTATTTCACCACTTGTGGAAGAGATGGCGGGGGAGGCGCCGGTCTCCATGCGATCGTTCAAAGAGATCTTCGATAATTACCGGATAAAGCTGCTTCTCGCCATCATCCTGATCAACCTCTTTATGGTGCCGATCCTGGTTTGGAACAGGATCTGGTTGTTTCATAAAGATATTTATACCAGTGAAAACCAGACCATTTCCGATCTGAGCGCCTTCGTTCTCAACAACATCGAGGATTATCTGGAGAGCGGCGATACCCTTCATCTGCAGCGTGCTATGCAGATTGCCATGCGCCATACCGGGATCAGGGGGGTCATGGTCACCGACAATGCGGGTATCGTCCGGTTTTCCACCGACCCGCATCTGGCAGGGAGCCGGGTTTCCATTAGGAAATCAGGTGCACTGGAAGAGGAAAACGGATTGCGGTATGCCGAAGTCCGGCCGGTATTCATGCGGGGCACGCAGGCCGGTTACATGCGCCTGGTATTCTCCCTTGCGGAGGCGCGCCGGGAACTTCGCGAAGCGGTTTACTGGAGCTTCGGGCTCAACGGTGCCTGGATGCTCCTGGTCCTCATCACGGCTTATGTTGTTTCGGGAAGATTGTATTCTCCCCTTCGTGAAATGAAGGATGTGGCGCTGCGCATTGCGCGCGGCAATTTCAAGGTACGATCGCAGGTGCGGTCCCATGACGCTGTCGGGCAGTTAGCCGCCGTGCTCAACGACATGGCCGCTCAGCTCGATAGCCTCACCACAGAGATGCAGGAAAAAATCGAAGCGGCAACCGCCGGCTTACGTATTGCCAATGAGACGCTGAACCGGAAGATGCTGGAGCTCGAAGAAACCAACCGCAAACTCCTGGAACTCGATGCCCTGAAGAGCGAATTCGTGTCCATGGTTTCCCATGACCTTAAAACCCCGCTTACTTCGATCATCGGTTTTGCCCGGACCATCATGTCGCTTGAGTTGCCTCCCGACCAGCGCGCCAAATATCTCCGGATCATCGAAGGTGAGGGAAAGCGGCTTTCCCGGCTTATTTCGGAATATCTCGATATTTCCAAAATTGAAGCCGGCAAATTTATGCTGAATTTCGGCGAGGTGCACCTCCCGTCCCTCATCGGGGAAATTGCCCAGATTACCGCTCCCCGGCATCCTGAACGGTTGCGCATTGCTATCGCCGATTCCGTCGGCACGATTATCGCCGATAAGGAGCGGTTGCGCGACGCGATCATGAATGTCGTCGACAATGCTCTCAAGTACAGCCCTGCCGAAGAGAAAGTGCTGATCGATGTGGACGGCCGGGGTGAAGAGATCGTTATCGCGGTCGAGGATCGCGGGGTGGGAGTGCCTCCTGAAGAGCGCGAAAAGATATTCGGTAAATTTTACCGCGGCAGTACCCTCGCGCCGAACCGGTATCCGGGAAGCGGGCTGGGGCTTACCATCGCGAGGGCGGTAGTACGGGCGCACGGGGGGAGCATTGCGGTGGAGGCAGCGTTGCCGAATGGGTCGCGGTTCATCATCCGCATCCCGCGGCGCAGTACTCCATTGCCTGTTGAGCAGGCATAGCGGGCGCAGTCCCCGGAGCTTGCTCCGGGGACCGCGAAGCAGCCTGCAATCTTCAATCTTGACCAAGGAAGGCGGCATCCATGGGGTTAAAAGAAGTTTTTGTCGTCGATGACGATCCGAATATCAGGGAACTTCTTGTTGTCAACCTGCAGGCGGCGGGGTATGCGGTCACGACGGCCGGGGACGGTATTGACGCAGTCGAAAAACTGCGCACGCTCCGCCCGCAGTGCGTGGTGCTCGATATCATGATGCCGGGAATCGACGGCTGGGAACTGTGCAAGATCATCCGGGACGACCCGGCACTTGCTTCCACAAGGATACTCATGCTTACTGCCAAGGATCGGGAGCGGGACCGTCTCATCGGCATCGATATCTTCGGCGCCGACGAGTACATGATAAAACCCTTTGAAATTGATGACCTTCTCCAAACCATACGGAGGCTTGTCGGTGAGTAACGGCCGGAACAGGATCGAATTGCCGTGCAGCCCGATAGCGCCCGGGCTGGCCCTGGGGGCGGCCTACGTCTACCGCGATATCGACCTTGGTGCGCTCGAAACGAAGAAATTCGCCATAGAGAATATTGGACAGGAGATTGAGCGGTTTAATGTCGCGGTCTCGAAGAGCAAGGAGCAGCTGATCGATCTCCGCGCCGGCCGCGAGGAGTCGGCGTGGGGTGAAGCCGAGGAGATATTCGACGTGCAGCTCTCGCTTCTCGATGACGCGGAATTTCTCGCCGAGATTCGCGCCCTCCTCAGCGAGCATCGCCTGAACCTGGAGCACCTCATAGCCCTGAAGATCAGGGAGATAAGCCTGGAGTTTTCAAAAATCGCCGACAACATCCTGCGGGCGCGCATATCGGACATCCACGATACTTACCATCGCATTCTTCGCAACCTTCTCGAAATAGACCACGTGCGGACGAGGACGCTCCAGCGCATTGCCAGTCCGATAATGCTGGTTTCGGAGCGGCTCCTGCCGTCGGATCTGGCCCTGCTCGACATAACCTGCCTGCTGGGCGTCGCCCTCGACGAGGTAAGCGCGCTTTCTCATGTTGCAATCATGCTCCGTTCGCTCGGCATTCCGGCGGTCGGGAATGCCCCGGGGCTCTCTGCCAGGATCCGCACCGGGGACCAGCTTCTCGTCGACGCCGAAAGGGGCGCGCTGGTTATCGATCCCTTGCCCGACGATATTGCCGCCTATGAGGCCTTCAGGAAGCGGAAGCACCATTTACCGCCACGAGAGCCCGGAAGTGAGGGACACTTTACAAAAGATGGCGTGCGGATCCAACTTGCCGCCAATGCCGGATCGCTCGCGGAAGTAACCGAGGCAGTTCGTCTTCGGGCCGACGGCATCGGGCTTTTGCGCTCGGAAATGTTTTACATGTCGAAAATGGCGATCCCGACCATTGATGAAGAGCGGCAGTTTTACCGGGACGTCATGGCCGCCCTTCCGCAGCTTCCGCTTGTTATCCGGCTCCTCGATATCAGCGCTGAAAAAAGGGTGCCCTACCTTCTCATGCGCCGGGAGGAGAATCCGCAGCTCGGCGTACGCGGCCTCCGGTACCTCCTTGAACATCGTGACCTGCTGGTGCGTCAGTGCAGCGCGATTGCTCCCCTGGCCGGGGAGCGGAAACCGGGCGTGCTTATTCCCTTTGTCACCATGCCCGCCGAAGTCGGCCAGGTAATCGACATCCTTGAAAAGGAACTCGAACGGGCGGGGAAAAAACGGAGCGACCTCAGGATCGGCATCATGGTGGAAATTCCCGGCACGGCGCTCGACGTCGGCCCTTTCCTCCCGCAGGTCGATTTTGTCAGTCTCGGCACCAATGATCTCACGCAATATCTTTTTGCAGCCAGCCGCGAGGAGCGTTTGCTTGACCGGTACCGTTGCCCGGTGCATCCGGTGGTCTTGCGGATCGTTCAGGGTCTTGTTGCCGCCTGCGCTAACGCAGGGAAGGAGTTGACCGTATGCGGCGACATGGCATCGGATCCCTTTTCCGCGCTTCTCCTGGTCGGGCTCGGGGTAAGAATTCTCTCGCTGCAGCCGCATGCGATTGCTGCGGTGGCGACGCTGCTTTGCAGCGTTTCACGGGATGATCTCGAGAAGATCTCCCGGAAGGCATTGCAGGCAACAACCGTGGAAGAGGTGCTGATGCTGCAGAAAGAGTTCCCGGGTTAGTCGGCCTATGCGACAGACGACCCGGTACCTGCGAACGGTCTGCCTCACGGTATCGCTCATTGCCTCGATCTGCCCGGTACTCCCGGAGAGCGCTCCCGGGCGTTTTCCGGGCGACTGTCCCGGGCTTGACAGTATTTATATCGGCGGCTGCTGCGCCTCCTCGCTTGAGGCGTGCCTGAAAAGGATCCCGCCGTGCCCGATGGCTGTCCGCCTCGGCGCTTTTGCATCCTGGATCGATACGCTTACTCCCGCCGAACCCTGCTCGACCAGGGTCGCCGCGATTGCCGCGCGGTATGCCTTCTTTACCGATACGACCAAGTTCGCGATCGATTACGGTCCGGTTACCTTCGTGGGTGCTCCCGGTTCACCCGGGACGATAATCCTGTACGTTTCAGCAATTTGCCCATTGTGCAAGAGGGTATACAAAGGTCTCTATGCCGAGGTAACGGCGGGCTCCCTGCGCGGTATCGCCCGGCTCGGCATCAAGGTGCGCTCCTCCCGGTCCTGGGACCTCGCCCTGTTGGCCGCCCGGCGCGTCGGTAAACAGAGCGCGTTGTTCCTTTCTCTCGCAGATGTCGAGGAGCGGGTATCGATGTCCGTGATCCGGAAAAAGGCCGCCGGGATCGGTCTTTCGCGGAGATTACTGGACAGCCTTTCCGCCGATTCGTCACTCATTCGCGAGGCGAACTATTCGGTCGGCGAGGCTAAACAAAACGAGGTGACCCTGACCCCGACGATCTTCATAAACTGCCGGCGCTACGGAAGCTACAAGGATCCGCAGTGGATTGCCGATGCGGCTCGATATAGCTGCGAATCCGGAAGCCTTCCGGAATCCGGGTTTCCCTCCGGACAATCCCGCGGAGTTCGCTGACATGGTCCGCCGGATCCTTGCCCTCATCGGACCGCTTGCCGGGATCGCGCTCTTTGTCGTGGCCTTTATCGCTCTGCCCCGGGAGTTGCGGCCGCTTCATTACCACCAGATTCTTGTTCAGATCGATTATACGCCCGCGTTCTCCGTTCTTCTATCGATTGCAATCACCGCCGTCAATTTACTCGTCCTGGGCTGCTGCGAAATTCTCGCGTTTCGGTATATCGGCAGCACCCTTTCGCCGGCAAAAATCCTGGTGACCTCCATGATTGCCGCCACCTTCAGCAACACGGTCGGGTTTTCATCGGTTTCCGCCAATGCGGTACGCAACCGCATCTACTCCCAGGAAGGGTTATCCACCCTTGATATTGCGAAATTGAAAGTAATATCGGGCGGTATCACGTTCTGGCTGGGATTAGGTACGGTTGCCGGGTTCCTGCTGCTCTCGAATGCACCGGCGGTGGCCGGAACGCTGCACTGCAGCCGCGGGATCCCCGTTATCATGGGACTCGCGGGCTTGTGCAGTGTTGCCGCGTTTATCCTCGCCGCCTCCTTTGCAAAGAACCCTCTTAAAATAGACTCCTGGGAGTTTTTTCTGCCTCGTGCTGCGCTCACGCTCCCGCTCCTTGCGCTTGCCTGCCTCGACTGGGCCTCCTTCGGACTTGCGCTCTATATCCTTCTGCCGCCGGGCACCATCTCCTTCCCCGTTTTCATGGCGGCATTTGTCATTGCCCAGCTGGCCGGATTCGGAAGCCGCATTCCGGGCGGTATCGGCGTTTTTGAGGCGGTATTCCTTTTCCTGCTCAGGAATTATCCTCTTTCGCCGCTTGTCGGCGCGCTGGTCGTTTACCGGGGAGTTTTTTACCTGCTTCCGCTGGCCGCTTCGGCGATACTCCTGGGGATTTACGAACACGAGGGACGCCGTGCAAAAATCGGCGGCGTCGCATTTGCTATAGGGCAATGGGGACGCGGCGTTGTTCCCTATTTCTTCGCCATCATGATCTTTATCGGCGGTATTATCCTGCTGTTTTCCGGTGCAACCCCTGCGGAACACCATCGGTTCTACTGGCTGCGGGAGGTCATGCCGCTGCCGGTTGTTGAGCTTTCCCATTTTCTTGCGAGCCTGATCGGCATGGCCCTCCTGATCCTTTCGGCCGGACTGTATCGCCGGTACGACAGCGCCTTTCACCTGACGCTCTACCTGCTTGCCGGAGGAGCGGTGTTTACCTTCCTGAAGGGCATCGATTACGAGGAAGCGATTATCCTGACCTGCATGTTCGCGGTCCTTCTCCCGAGTCGCCGCGAGTTTTACCGCAGGGGATCGTTCGTGCACGAGCCGCTCACCCCCACGTGGATGATAGCCGTGATCCTGGCCCTGGCCAGTTCGGTCTGGCTCGGGTTCTTTGCCTACAAGCATGTTGCCTATTCCCATGACCTCTGGTGGCAGTTCAGCTTTGCAAGCCATTCCTCACGGTTCCTGCGTGCCACTGTCGGCGCATCGACCTTGCTTTTCGGTTACAGCATGATACGGCTGCTCTCCCCGGCGCGAGTCCGGGCGGAGGTATGCCGGCATGACATACGCGATATCGTGAACGCCATCCTCGCGACGCGCTCCTCCCACAGCAGGTCGTTTCTATCGCTGCTTGAAGACAAGTCGTTTATTATTAGTGAAGCTCATGACGCTTTTCTCATGTACGGCGTCTCCGGAAGGAGTATCGTGGGAATGAGCGATCCGGTGGGAAATGAAAGATCATTCCCCGCGCTTGTCTGGAAATTCAAGGAGCTCTGCGATGAACATGGTGCCTGGCCGGTCTTTCATGAAATAGGAGGCAACTACCTCAACCTGTACCTTGATATCGGGTTGACCCTGTTCAAGGTCGGCGAGGAGGCCCGGGTGGCGCTCCCGGAATTTTCCCTCGATGGCAGCCGCAGGAAAAGCCTTCGCTATTATGCCCGTCGCCTTGCGACTGAGGGATGGGAAGTTGCCATTGTCCGGCCCGAAGAAGTGGAGGCGATCATTCCCGATCTGAAAATCATTTCCGATTCCTGGCTGGCGAAAAAGCATACGCGGGAGAAACGATTTTCCCTGGGAAGCTTCATTACCCGATACCTTGTGCAGACGCCCATCGCAATCGTCCGGCGGGGTGAGACAATCGTCGCTTTTTCGAATTTATGGCTTACGGCGACCAGGGAGGAGTTTTCCGTCGATCTCATGCGGTATTCGGAAAATGCGCCCGACTCGGTTATGGAATACCTTTTTATAAAGCTTATTCTCTGGGGCAGGGAGAACGGGTTCCGCTGGTTCGACATGGGCATGGCGCCCTTCTCCGGCGCCGATGACCGGCAGGTTGCGCCCATCTGGAACCGGTTTGCGGCCTTTCTCTATGCGTATGGTGAAGAGTATTACAACTTTCAAGGGCTGCGGAGATTCAAGGAGAAATTCGACCCCACCTGGAAGCCCTGCTACATGGCGGTCCCGGGCGGCTTGACGCTTCCCCTTGTTTTAAAGGACCTTTCATCCCTCACCTCCGGCGGGTTCAGGGGCGTATTTGCGAAATGAAGCGGAACGCTTCAAGTATTTTCTAATTCGAGGACAAATTGGTACCAGGAAAAGAACAGTACCCCGATAAAGCCGACTGTACGGAGTCAACAAATTCCCGTCATACGGAAGTCAATCCTTTCGACCTGGCGCGCGAGCCGCTGCCGGTCCCGGAATCCGCCAGAACCATCCAGACCTCGATCGTGCATCGGCTTGAGCTGCTTTTAAAAGGATCATCCGCCTGGGCATGCGATCCGGCTTTTCAATCTGCATGGCAGGAGGTACTATCCCTCACGGATTGCTACCAGGAAGAAATTGTCAAACATGCCCGTCGTTTCGCTACCTGCGCCGCGGGCTGCGCTTCCTGCTGCAGCCACTGGGTTGAGGATGTCAACTCTTTCGAGGCAGAGGCGATTGCAGACTGGCTTTTGCACCATGCACCGGAAAAAATTCCCGCCATAGTCGACCGCTGCCGCCGTGACGGTGCGGCGTTGTCGCAGCTCCAGGCACTGGTTGAAGCGAGGCTTGCCATGCTCGATCCGGCTGAGGAAGGGGCGGAGATCGATCCTACGGACCTGCTTCTTGCCTCGTTTTACCGGTTGCGAAAGCTCTGCCCCCTGCTCGATGCCGGAAGCCGCTCATGCCTCGTCTACCCGCTGCGTCCGCTGACCTGCCGCATGTACGTCAGTTTCTCTTCCCCGGTCAAATGCGTGCCGCGCTATGCGGACGATTCCGATATCCCGACCTACCTGTTCGATCTGGAAGAGGAGGCCGACCAGCTCATCGATCAGCTCCATTTCAAGTTCATGAAATTTGAAGGCGATACGGGGCTGCGGTCGCTGGTGCTCAAATATCTTGAGCAGGGCGAGATGTGAGAGTAGTTGAAAGAAGGTAGATAAAAGGTTATTGCCCTGGTGGGGGAACCGCTCAGGCGGTNNGCCCAAAGCGGCCGGACCTCTCCCATAAGGAGAGGTATTATAAAAGCAAACAAATCCAAACATTCAGCAGGCGCTCTCGCACCCCCGCAACGCTCCCATTAGGTAGAAAACACATAAACGACACTACCTCTTTGATAGGTCTTCCCTTTATCCCCCTTAATAAGGGGGCGCCGAAGGCGGGGGATTCGCAGGGAAATTCAGCAATCTTTCCATCTACCTGAGTAGGAACTTTATATTTCACTTTGTCATTCTGTTGGTTTTTTTGAAAACCGATAATATAGCGACAGATCGGTAGCGACGAGAAGAAGGTTAATAATATAAAGCACGATTACCCAATCCCTTGAGTAAATAAGTTTGTGCATGATGCCGGCCGCATAACCGAGTATGACGATTCCCATGAAGAGGGGGCTCTTGCCGGCGACGACTCGCGTTGCAAGAGATTTATAAATGGATATCGGCCAGCTTACCCCGAAGCAGATAAGCATGAGGATTTCAAAAAAACTCATGGAGCAAGGTCCACGCTTCCCCTGAAGGATTCGACGGCAGGACCGGTCAGGAATACCGGACTCTCCTCGCCGCCGTCCCATGTAACGTGAAGGTCGCCGCCGGGCAGATGAACTGCAACTTCACCGCCGGTTTGTCCGACGAGAACTCCGGCGACCACGGCTGCGCAGGCGCCGGTCCCGCAGGCGAGGGTTTCGCCGCATCCCCGTTCCCACACCCGCATCGTGATTTCATTTTTAGAAAGAACCTTCACGAACTCGACGTTGGTTTTCCGCGGGAAAAAAGCATGGCGTTCGATCGAAGGGCCGAGCCGCAGCACCATGTTGTCGGTCGGATCATCGGTAAATAGCACCGCATGAGGATTGCCCATGGAGACCGCGGTCAATGAAACGGTTTCCCGATCAAGGGAGAGCTCGTGCAGGAGTACCCTGCCGGAGGGTTGCCGTGTCGGAATCTTATCGGCGTCAAGAATCGGCGCTCCCATGCAGACGCGGAAGCGTTCGCTGCCCAGGGATTCGACCGAAACCGGGCCCGCGCCGGTTTCAAAGACCGCCGCCGGCTTGTCCGAAAGACCGTTGCGTTGAACGTACAGGGCGCAGCAGCGGATGCCGTTACCGCACATCTCGGCGGTACTGCCGTCACTGTTGTAAATGGTCACCTTGAAATCGGCTGTTTTTGAAGGGCCGATGATGAGAACTCCGTCCGCGCCGACGCCGAAGCGGCGATCGCACAGCGCAACGGCTTGCCGTGCATCGGGATAAACGTTGTCGCCGGGGCCGAACCCCGCATGCACGACGATAAAATCATTCCCGATGCCGTGCATCTTGTGGAAATTCAGGATCCGGTTCATAGTACCCGCAGGCGCCTCACCGTTCCGTAGTTTCTGCAATGACAAGTTCAATGGTGGTTTCACCGGAAAGCGCGAGGTCGATTCCTGCCTGGCGGAGGGTCTTCATTCCCTCGCTTTCCGCCTTAGCCTGGATCTCCATGGTGGAAGCGTTCTTCAGAATGAGGGTGCGGATCTCCCGGGAAATGACCAGCATTTCAAAGAGCCCCACCCGACCGAAATAGCCGGTGCCGTTGCAGGCCACACACCCCTCGCCGCGATAGAAATGATGCGGCTTGTCGGCGGGAAGATGGAGCTGTTCGAGGAGCTCCGGAGCAGGCTCGTACTCCCTCCTGCACTTGGGGCAAATCCGCCGGACCAGGCGCTGCGCCACGATCAGGTTCAGGGAGGAGGCCAGGAGAAGCGGCGGAATGCCGATATCCGTAAATCGCGAGATCGCACCGGCCGCATCGTTGGTATGGAGCGTCGAAAAAACGAGGTGTCCGGTCATCGACATCTTGATTGCGATATCCGCGGTTTCGTTGTCGCGGATTTCCCCGATGAGGACTATGTCGGGATCCTGGCGCAGGATCGATCGCAGCGCAGCGCCGAAGGTAAGGCCGACTTTGGTGTTGACCTGCACCTGCGTTATGCCCTCGATATGGAATTCCACCGGATCTTCGACGGTAATGATGTTCTTCGTGACATTCTTGACTTGTTGCAACGCCGAGTACAGGGTAGTCGATTTCCCGCTGCCGGTAGGGCCCGTGACGATGATCATGCCGTAAGGCTTGGCAATTTGCGATTTGAACGTCTCGATATCGTGCCCGGAAAAACCGAGCTTCGAAACACTCTTGTCGAATGCCGCCTTATCGAGGAGACGCAGCACCATTTTTTCCCCATAGACTCCCGGAAGGACGGAAACCCTTATGTCAACTTCGCGGTTGGACATCTTGACCACCATGCGGCCATCCTGCGGAAGGCGGCGTTCGGCGATGTCGAGATTCGAAAGGATCTTGATGCGGGCAATAATGGCCTGGTGCGAATGGCGCGGTGGCGACATGACGTGTTTCAGGTCGCCGTCGACCCGGTAGCGGACAATCAGGTCCTCGGCCATGGGTTCGATATGGATATCGCTCGCACGGTCGTGCACGGCATTGGCGATGAGCAAATTGACGAGCTTGACAATACCGAATTCCGCACCCGCCGCCGCCATCGCCTCGATGTTGATCTCCTCTTTCTGCTCCTGCAGGATTTCCATGTTGTCGCCAAGGTCGGCGACAAGGGCTGAGGCATCCTTATTGGAGGCGATATCGCGGTAGTACCGGTCTATGGAGGTAAGGATATCCTCAGGCGCGCCGAGCATGGGATGGATGGACAGGTCGGTCAGGTCGCGAAGGCCGTCAAGCAGACGCAGGTCGAGCACCTCGGCCATGGCCACCGAAAGTTCATTATCGTTCTTTTCGAGTGCGATGCAGGAATAGCGGCGGGCTATATGCTCGGGAATGAGCCCTACAACGGCGATATCGGCGGAGGCATACTGGCGCGGCGTTGCCAGGGGAACACCGAACTGGCTCGACAGGAAGATCATCTTCTGGTCTTCGTCGATATAGCCCATTTCTACGAGAACATCGCCAAGCCGCTTATTAGTGCGTTTCTGGTGGTCGAGCGCCTTCTTCAGCTGCAACGGATTGATGAGATTGTTCTGGACGAGGATTTCGCCGAGCGAAGGCGCCGTTGACGATAGCCCCGGACGGGTATGTTCAACCTCCCGGGCAATTTTGATCGTCACCAGCCGCATCATGATAAGATGGAAAAACTGCTGCGCAGGAAGCGGGATCGAAACGATATCGTCGGCGCTTATGTCCAGTTTATCCGACTCGATTATCCCGCGGTCTTCCTCGGGGAGAAACGACATGACAATCAGGACTTTTTTGACGATTTTAAGCATCGCGATATCGCGTTTGTATTGATCGATATCGCAGAACTTATCAAACATGGTGATGGCGAGATCGCAGGAGGCATCCCGGGCTTGCGCGAGATCGGCCCGGTCGAACCGGACATTGGCGGCAAAGGGGGAATCGGCTATCAACTGCTCGATCGGGGCGAGGGCGGCTTCATTGTAGGCAAAAAGGCCGACGCGAAAATCCGAAACGTTGTAATTCGAGGTCGGAAACATGGTTTCAGTACATCTCCCGGTGAACGGCTCAGTAAGAGCTTATCCATTAATAAAAATTCAGCCGTCCGAAGCCGGAAGGCTTAATAGTGGATAAACTCTAATATACTGCGAGCGCGTCCGGCCCGGCCTCGGAGGCATGGCCCGGGTTCCTTTAATTTCCGGTGACGGGTGCCCCGGTGAAATCAGGAAAGCAGGCCCTTGCGGAAATCGTCCCGGTCCGGACTGGCTGCCTCCGCGTCTTCCTCCCGAACCAGCCCGTTCCTGACGGCATTGACCAGCGACTGATTCATGGTTTGCATGCCGTATTTCGAGGACAGCTGGATCTGGTTATCGACATTGTGGACCTTATTTTCACGGATAAGCGTTTTAATTGCCGGTGTGGCAACCATGATTTCGAGGGCAATCTGGAGTCCGCCGCCGATTTTCGGCAGCAGGATCTGGGTCATGACGAAGTTGAGGCACATTGCAAGCTGCGTGCGAACCTGCTGCTGCTTTTCGCCCGGAAATACGTCGAGTATGCGGCCGAGGGTCTGGGAGCAGGAATTGGTATGGAGCGTCGCAAAACAGACGTGACCGGTTTCCGCGATGGTAAGTGCGGCCTGGATGGATTCCATGTCCCGCATTTCGCCAAGAAGAACAACATCCGGGTCCTGACGGAGAATACTCTTGAGCGCTGCCTGGAAGGATTTGGTATCCACGGACACCTCACGCTGATCGACCGTGCACCGCTTGTGGCTATGCAGGTATTCGATGGGATCCTCGATCGTGATGATGTGACCGTTCCGGGTTTCATTGATATGATTGATCATGGCGGCAAGCGTCGTTGATTTGCCGGACCCGGTCGGGCCGGTAACCAGGACGAGCCCCCGCTGCTGCTCCGCCATATCCTGCACGATAGCCGGCAGGCCGAGATCCTCGAAGGTCAGGGCATTAAGGGGAATGAGACGGAAAGCTGCGGATACGGTCCCCCGCTGCATGAAGGCATTGACCCGGAAGCGGGCGCTCCCTCCGAGGCTGAAGGAAAAATCGAGCTCCCAGTCGCATTCAAGGGTTTTCTGTTGGGCCTCGGTCATGATCTGGTAGACAAGCGCTTTTGACATGTCGGAGGTGAGCGCCGGATAGTCGATGGAAACGAGTATCCCCGAGATACGCACCTGGGGAGGCTGGCCGACGCTCAGGAGAAGGTCGGTCCCCTTGCGCGCAACAACTTCGGCGAGCATCTCACGACAATCAATTGCGGGCATCATGTCCCCGCCCTTGCGCTGTCCTTTACGATGCGCGGCGTGATTTCCAGGATCAGATTGGTCTTCAGTTTGGTATGCTTCGTGTTCCTGAAAAGGTAGCAGATCAAGGGTATGTCGCCGAGGATCGGAAATTTTGTGATGGTCACCTGGTCGTCATCCCGCAGCAATCCGGCGATAAAGACCGTTTTGCCGTCATCCACCCGTACCGTGGTACTGGTCTTCCGGACTTGCGTATGGGGAAGATCCTTGTTTGCTCCCAGATATTCCACGATATCGGATACCTCCGGATCGACCTTGATCGTCACCTGGTGGTTTTCGTTGATATGCGGTTCGAGGTTGATCTTTATGCCGGTTTCCGAGGTCTGCACCTGGGTCTGCTGGGCGCCGCCCGCCGCCGAGCCCGTGTTGTAAGCCTGTATCTCGTAGGGGATAACGTCGGTGACATAGAGCGACGCTGCGTGGTTATTGGTTGTGGCAAGCTTGGAATCGATAAGGAGCTTGGCAGTCCCATCCTGCAGCGCCAGATCGAGGGCAATATCGATGCCCGAACCGGAGTTGCTGGCGGTTGAAGAACTTGAGCTCGTCGCGCTGCCCGCGACACCCGAGGTAGGGCTCAGGACCTGCCACGCTTGACCGAAAGTATACGCTGGATGGGAAAGGGTCGTTGCAAGCGGCGTCAGATTCGACCAGTCGATGCCGTACTGATTATTGACGGTCATTTCCGTTTCGACAAGACGCGTTTCCAGGACCACCATGACCTGCGGCTGATCGACGGTTTTCACGATCCGCTGGATTTCATCGAGGATCCGCGGGCTGGTAAAGCAGATAAGCCGGTTCCCCGCCTCGTCGATCTTGATATTCGGCGTTATTTTTTCCAGCATGGCGGCCACATCCTTTGCATTCGCGTGATTCAGGGTCACCACAAACGCCTGCTGGCTGACTTCACCCCGGTTGAGTTTGTCGGGATCGGCAACGAGCACCGAATTGCCGATTATCTCATACGACAATCCTGCCGCGCGGACGATGAGATCGATGGCCTCATCGAGCGGGGTACTGTTCAACAGGATCGAAACTTTTTCCTTGGCGGTAATATCCCCGGTAACGAAGTTCATGCCGGAATGGTCGGCAAGGGCCTTGAGGATATCGGGCAGGTTTGCATTCTGGGCTTTGAGCGTTATGGGGAGCTTCATCTGCACTGTCGGGAGCGCCGTAGCGGAAACCGTATCGCTGCTGACGATCGGCTCCTCCTGCGCGTCGGTAATGCGGACGGTTGCTATCATGACGACGATGCCGAGTACGGCATAACGATTGAAATTTTTCAAGCAATGCCTCCTTGGTGGTAATGTCTGCCGACAACGTGCATGGAGTCTTCCGGGTAGCATCAGCGGGAGGCCTCCGCATGGGAAGTTTCACCCAGCGTTTTTTTTTCCTTCTTCCCGTAGATATCGTAATGGAAAACGAATGAACCGTTTTCCATCCAGATGCCTTCATTTGATATTTTCGTCACCTTTCTTCCTGCGACCATATCGCCCACATCGAGCGTCAGGCTGCGCTCCCCGTTCATCACCACCGCCGTCGACTTTTTTCCGGGACCTTCACTGATGATTGCGGTGAGCTGTACCGGATCGGTTTCTTTCGGTGCTGCTGCCGGGACTATGGCTGCCGGACCGGTCGGGGCAACGGCTGCGACCGGCTGGACCACCTGGCGTTCGATGCCGGTCATCGGATCTTTGCCACCGGGGTATCCGAAACTGGCTCGCATGGCAAGCTCCATATCGAGGCGCCTGACCATATCGATAAAGCGCTGGTCGTACCCTTCCGTAGTCTTATGGGCCTCCTTCACCGTTGCGTCGAAATCGTGCCGGATACATGCAATGCGGACCAATATGACAAGCGCGAGCAGGAGGGCGCAAACTGATGCCGTAAAGATCGACGTATTCTTCATGCGCCGGCTCCCTTCAATACCCTGTAGGTCACTACCCGCAGAGCTGCTTTAATCCCCTGGTGATGCAGACTGTCGGGCCCGGTTCCTTCCGCCGGCGCAACATTGAAACTTTCAATTGACATAAGCCGACGGCTGTTTTCAACCTTTGCGCACAACTCTCCGAATTTGAAGAAGTCCCCTTCGAGTTCAAGATCATACCCACTGGCGGTGATGCGACCGTTGGAAATCGGGGGTATGGGGGCGAGGGAAACGATTTTCAATTTCAGATCGTTGGCGCATTCGGTAAAAAAGTCGAAACAGGCCGATTCCGGGCTGACGGTATCATTCTGCCGCGGAAACTCCATATTCTGGAAGACAAGATCGCGTACATGGTCGAGGTTCTCATAGACAATCTTGGCGCTTGCCAACTGATTGGCAGTCACGATGCGTTCCTGTTCCAGCGCATTGAATTGCGGCTTGAATCCCGTCAAATAGAACCGGTCCACGGCGAGTGCCCCCAGGAAGAGGACCGCGACGACGGCTATGAGAATCGTTCCCTTGGTATCCATTTCAGTCAGCCTCTGTTTCCGTTAACGTACCGATGAAAATGCGAAACTGACCCGGCTTTGCGTGCGTTCATCGATCCGGGAGGTTGAATTGAACATTGTTTTATGAAACACATCGCTATAGGTTGAATCCTGCCTGAGCCGGGTCAGGTATTCGTTAATGGTGACCAATTGATTCTGCTGCGGCGAAATGCACCCGTAGCCGGCGGCATGGAAGGCGGGCGGATCGTAGCTGAACTGGGTGATCCAGTAATTTTCCGGAAGGTGCGAGGCCAGGGCCGCAAGCTTTTTTGTCCAGAAAATCCTGCCGCCCTGCAGACTATCAAGTAACGCGAGGTCGGCCTTATCGACGATCATTCGCGTCGACCGGTACTTGCCGTATTCGGCTTTGATAAGCGTCAGGCTGTTGCGTTCCCCGGCAAGAGCAAAACCCATGGTGACGATCTGAAAAAAAGTGAACAGGATGGCAACTCCGAGGATGCCGAATGAAACCATCGCGAAAACCGATACGCGCAGGCGCCGTCCTTCCGCCCGCTGCTCTTCCGCCCGCTGGCGCTGGACCAAATTAATGGTAAATTTCATCGTTTCAATTCCTTCCTGGTGCGATCCGGTTATTACGATGTCCTCATGGCCAGTGTCAGCGCAAGGGCGAAAACCGTGGAGTTTACCTCCGACTGATCGATGAATCGGTCGGCCAGATTGATGAGGTACACTTCCAGCCCGGTTTTATCTGCCAGCGCCTGGGTCAGGTCCTGGTGGTCCGTATTCGAGCCAAGCAAATGCAGACTTTCAATGCTGCCGCCCCCGTTGTTTTTTTGATAATACGTAATCGACCGCATGACTTCATCGGCGAGGGTATCGATCCTTCGCCGCCGTTCCTGGTCAGGCGGAGGAGCCCCGCCGTTCCGGCCGAACAACTCATCTGCGGCAAAGTATATGTTTCGATGGAAAAAGGGCGTTTTCCCTCCGCATATGACCAGCGTACAGACGGATGGTCCGATATGCAGGACCACTCGTGCTGCCGTTTCATTGGCCGATTCTTCCGACCCATCAAAAGCGGCGTTTGCGACGCAGGTTGGCAGGGTGTCGACAATTGCCGGCTTGATTCCGGCCTTATCCATGATTTCAAGATGTTTGGCGATTATTGTGCTCGCAACTGCCGTCACGAGAAGCTGCTGTTCGTCAGGTTTTTCCGCAGCGGCCTCAAGAACCTGGAACTCGATTGCAGCCGTTGTCGCATCGAAGGGGAGGGTTTTCCTCAATTCAAGGCGCAGCGCTTTGCGCGTTTCTTCCTGCTTCAACTTACGGAACGGCATCTGGGCGACGTAAACCTGTTTTCCCGATATGCAGCTGGCGACCCGGTCACCCGGCCCTATCCGAAGTTTCTCTTTCATGATTGCCAGCGCTGCCGTCAGGCCGTCATCCTTGGCGAAGTCGCCGCCGATCTCATGCACTGCTTCCAGGGAAAACCGCGGTTCTCCTCCGGGCGCGAGCCTTGTCAGGCGCACCCCGCGGATTGAGCCGGCATCGTAGTCGAGTCCGATGAAGGCTTCAGTCTTTTTTGTCATCTCTGCTCCGTATGCCCTGAAGTGAACAGCCGGCTGTTGCTGCCCGGCATACCGCCAAATCCTCCGACAATCGCAGCTGCATTCCTAGAGTGCCCCGACCGTATTGACCCAGGTTCCATTGCCCAGCACGTACATATAGACGGTCGTGGTCCCGATCGAACGCTCGGGATCGACGGCATTTGCATAGGGTATTCCCGGCGGCAGCGCTGCATTGCCGACGAATCGGGGATCCTGGTAGTAATTAGCCGATATGCCATGATTCGAAGGGCTGGTGCTGTACGTGCCCAGCGACTGTTTGAGTAATACTCCACCGTGAATGTTTAAATTCTTCATTCCCGTGTAGCTGTTTACATTCTGCACATTAATGGCGCCGCTGGACATGAAAAGCGATGCGTAAATCGTTCCCCCGGTCTGGGTAAAATTATGTGCCATACCGGTCGTGGTATTGCTGGTTGCCGAGGGGATATCGAGATTATTTGAAGAGACGAGCGCCAGTACGTCGCTCGATGTGGATAGATTGGTATCCGCATAGGTTATATTGCCGCCGACAATGATATCGTTCGCCGGGGACGCTCCGGTAGCGCTGTCGCTGACCACGGTAAGCTTTCCGTTAAGTGTTCCCCAGACATAGGTCGGTTTTTGCGTCTTCAAAATCCCGCCGGTAATATTTGCGATACTCATAGTACTGGTTTGCTGCCATGTTCCGCTCTGGCGGCTCCAGACGGTGACATTCGATCCATTCAGCTGGATTCCGACAGAATCGACCGTCGAGGGTGACGAAATGGTGGTCGCGTTGTTAAAATCCGAGGAGTTCGGGGAAACGCTGCCGGTCTGTATGGATCCGACGGTGCCGTAATCGGGAATGCGCGCCTGAAACCATGATGACTGCTCGTTCATAATTTCATTGCCGTTGGAACTCAGGATGCTGAACCCATCCTGATAGGAGGTTGGAAAATTCGGCCGGTCGACACGCTGATTCGGGTTAATCCGGCCGGAGGTGGTTGCCTTGCCCGTAACATGGATAACAGCGGTCATGGTCGACGAGGCATTGAGGTAGCCGTTGGTATGGTAATCGCCATAGACAACCATCGAGGCCCATACGGCGGAGCTCGTCTGTGCTTCAAACCAGGTGTATCGGCTCATGCTGTTGATCGAAAAGCTGTCGCACACGGTGGTATTGCGGAGATTGACGTCGGCCATTGACGTTACTGTCGAGCAGGAATAGCAATAGGTTCCGTTGCTGTTGGCAATTGCAAAAAGGAAAACGCCCGGCGTGTCCCCGTTGAGTACCACCCTCGGGGAAACGGTAAACGGTGCAATACTGGTCGTCGGCAGGGTGGCAACGCAGGAAACGTAGCGGAACGAAACCCGCATTGCACCCTCGTTGGCCCAGAAACTCTTGATCACTTCGATGTCGCGACGGCTCATCTGGCTTCCGCCGATAATGAGACGCAGGCCGACAACCGCCATGATGGACATGACTATACCGAATACGAGTGCGAATACCAGCGCACTGCCGTTCTCAGCCGACAATCCGGTCAGTTTCTGCATCGCACTTCCCCGATCGTCTGCGTGTAGAAGGTGGTATCCCGGCCGGTTGCCGCGAACATGGACAGGAAGCATTCCGCTGTGGTCCCGTTCTGGAATACCTTGAAATGGCTGAGCGGCGTGCGATAGCCGCACAGGTAGGAAGTGAGATATCTGGTTCCGTTCATGGTAAGGCTGTCATTTGCAACGCCGAAGGTTGCCACAACGGCTGAATCTTTGCTTCGAATGGTTATCTCCGCGAGGTTGTCGGTGTCTGAGGCCGGGGCAACGGATTGGGTTCCTGCACAGACAAACGTGCCGTTACGTACCGTTCTCATGAAGAGTTCGGTGATAAGCGAACTCCCCTGTTCAAGCTGCTGCAGGGTCTGGATCTGCTTCGTACCCTGCCCGGCAAAACTGACAAAGTAGAATATGGCGCCGGCTACCACGACGCCGATACCGCCGGCCACAAGTACTTCGACGAAGGTGGCTCCCCTCTGGTTTAAGCTGAGGCTGAGACGGTGCATGGTTAGTTGATATCCGTAAGGGTTACTATTGTCTGGAGACTGTCCAGAAATTGCGATCCGTTGTCCGAATAGCGGATGGTCGCAGTCACCTTTTTCGCCGGGATCACGGTATTGCTGTACGAGAACGATACGGAATCGACATAGACCTTGATTGTGGCATTGATGTTGTTGGCGGATGTGGTGTCGCCGAAATTATTGAGCACGACATTCCCGGTATCGAGAGGATTCCCGGCTGCAAGCGACAAATAATAGGGCGACAGGGAGGACTTTGCCGGTGCTTCGAGAACGCTGTCGAGCTCCTGAAAGGCCCGCCGGCGAAGGAGTTGCTGGCGATTGAGAGTCGATCCCTGAGCAATGATCTGGAAAAGTGCAACAACAAAGATGGCGGCAAGTACCCCGCCGACAAGAACCTCTATGAGGGTATATCCCTGTTCATCCAATCGGTGCAACCGTCCGTTTTCATTCACTACAGAATGCCGGTCCATTGCGCGGTTCCGGTTTGAAGGGGCAGGAATGTTCCGGTCTGGCCATTGAGCGAACCGCTCACTCCGGTGGCGGTGATTGCAAAGGTATTGGTCAGTTGTGTCGAAGCCGTCAGCGCGGGAAAGGTGTAGGTCCAGGTGCCGTTCGACGGATTGGTGATGCCGATATCGGTCCAGTCGTTGGCAGTAAAGCTTATTCCCCGGTTATGCGTCTGAATGATCGCCGCCCCGATAAGCTGGCAGATCGATTGCGCGGCGCTGATCTGGGAGTTTTTCACATACCCGGTATACGAGGGTATTGCGACAACCGCCAGGATCGCGACAATAACTCCCACAACGATCGCTTCGACGAAAGTAAACCCCCTGGCGTTGTTCATGGAGAGCTCCTTATTGCATCATGAATCGGGTGATACGGCACGAGGTGCCGGACCGGCGGTCCGGCACCTCGTCATATCTACCAATTTGCCGTTTGTGCCGTTGATCCGGTTGTCGTACTCGTGACCGTAACGGTCGACGGCGAGGTGAGTGCCGAAACGCTTGCATTGAGTGCCGCCGGTACCGCCATCCTGGTCTGGTCGCCGCTCCCGCCGGTGCAGGTAATGGTGAAGCTATTCTGGGCGGTAGTCGTAATGCCGCCAACGGTGCCGCCGCCGTTCTGGCATGCCGCGCAGAAGGTTGCAACGCTGCCGGCAGTATTCAAGGCTACCTGGTTGCGCGAGGTCGTGACATAGTTTAAATACAGCGGTATGGCAACGGATGCCAGGATGGCGACAATCACGGCAACGACAATGACTTCCACCAGCGTAAAGCCTTCACTGCTTTTAAGAGACTTGCAACACATGAAAACCTCCTCCGGAAAAGGGTTATGGTATACGATATCGAAGAGGGAGGTCGGTTACCGGTATCCGATCGCCTTGTCCGCCCTTCCCTTTTTAATTTTCAAGCACCGGGTACTTCATCGGTGCATGTGTCATGGTATCGTGCCCTGCAGGTTCAATGAGACATCAATTTGCCAATTGAGAAAACCGGGAGATACAGGGCAACCAGGATTGATCCGACGATTCCGCCGAGAACCATGATCAGAAACGGCTCGATGATTGCCGCGAGCGAATCCACGACGTTGCGAATCTCTCTTTCATAGAATTCAGCCGCCTTACGCAAGAGCTCGTCTACCCTGCCGCTCTCTTCTCCGGTTGCCACCAGCTGTTGCACGAGGGGGGGAAACCGACCGCTTCCCGCCAGCGCAACACTGAGAAGGTCGCCCTGTTGCAGTCGACGGTAAACACCTTCGATGGCATTGGAATACACCTTGTTGCTGACCACTCCTCCGGCAATCTCTATTGCCTGGAGAATAGGGGTTCCGCTCTCCATAAGCAACGCCATGGTGCGCGAAAAAATGGCGAGGATATTCTTGGTGAGGATGGTACCGAATACCGGAACTCGCAGCAGCATGGCGTGTATGCCGGTTTTGAAACGGTCATTGGCCATTCCAATCTGATACCCGACTGCCCCAAGAATAAGGATTGCCGCAAGAGGCAGAATATTGTCACGGAGGAAATGGGAAATTGACACGAGAGCGAGAGTGGGAGCGGGCAGCTTCGCGCCGAATCCGGCGTACATCGATTCAAAAACCGGTACCAGCTTCCAGAGTATGCCGATGACAAGAAGTATCACAAATCCGCCGATGAACATCGGATAGCGCATGGCCGCTTTGACTTTGGACCGCATCGTTTCAACATTTTCCATGTAGGTGGCGAGCTGATCGAGCACGGCGTCGAGCGCTCCCGCCATTTCCCCGGAACGGATGACGGAAACGAACATCGAATTGAAGGCGCCGGGATGTTTCGAAACGGCGTCCGAGAATGAATGGCCGATCGAGATATCATCCCTGATCTGCAGGACGATCTTGCGAAATGCCGTTTTTTCCGAATGCGCAAGCTGTTCGAGCGCCCGCGCAAGCGGCACTCCCCCTGCAATCATCGTCGCGAATTGCCGGGTAAAGAACACAACGGTTTTGTAGGGGACCTTGCCCCTGAAACGGCCGAAGTTCGCTGCCAGTTTCCGGGAGAACTTCTGGTTCCTGGTCGATCCGTCGAAATTCAACTCGTCGACGCTGATCGGCAGCAGACTTTTTCCCGTGAGGCTCTCAATCACCGCATCGATCGATGCCGCCTCCATATTTCCCGCCAGGACGCGATTCCGGCTGTCATGGGCTTTGTAGGAGTAGTTGGGCATAAGTAAATTCTCAGGTACTCCGGCGCGCAGCCTGAAACATAGTCGACGCGATGGCGGCGAAAAATCTCCACACCATGAAGTTTCCCCGCGCCGCTTTCCGGGCGGAGCCGGGATACCTCGACTGAGATTTCAGTTTACCGTTTCGCCCTTGAAAAGTCAAGGTTATAGTGCTTCCCGATCCACTTCCTGAAAAATGTTGCGAGTTCATAGCAATAATAGGAAGCTTATGTATATGCACAACGGAGATGAATACCTGCGATCGATTGCCCTGCCGGGCACGTCGGATATCCATTTCAAGGTTGGCCGTCCGCCCCTGCTTCGCATTAATGGCCTCCTCGCGCCAAGGGAGGGCTTTGAGCCTCTGACGCCGGAGGATACCGAGGAACTTGCGATCCATTTCCTCGGAGCCCGCCTCATTGAGAAACTGCGGGATCAACCTGAGATAGATACCGCTTACTCGGTGCCGGGTTTTTCCCGTTTCAGGCTCAGTGTGTTTCAGCAGCGCGGTTCCATTTCCATGGTTTTGCGCATCATCCCGTTCCGGATACCTACTCTTGAAGAATTGAAGGTTCCGCCGGTTGTCGGAGAGATTGCAATGGCGCCGCGCGGCCTGGTGCTTGTCACCGGCGTTACGGGAAGCGGCAAGTCTTCGACCCTTGCGGCGATGATCGGCCACATCAATGAGCGCAGGTCCGGACATATTATTACCATTGAGGACCCCATCGAATTTTTGCATGCCGATAAACTCTCGGCGATTAATCAGCGGGAGATCGGAGTGGACACCGCATCGTTTACCGTCGCATTCCGGGCCGCATTGCGGCAGGACCCGGATGTCATTCTCATCGGGGAGTTACGCGATACGGAAACCATGGAAATCGCCCTCCGGGCCGCTGAAACCGGGCACCTCGTTGTTTCCACGGTCCATACAACCGATGCGCGGGAAACAATCGGCCGGATTATCGACATGTTTCCCCCGTATGCGCAGCAACAGGTTCGGCTCCAACTGGCGGCCAACCTGCGTGCGGTTATCTCCCAGCGCCTCCTGGACCGGGCGGACGGTCAGGGACGGGCGCTTGCGGCAGAGGTCATGGTGGTCAACGCGACAATCCGCGACTACATCTGCCAACCGGACAAGGTTCATGAAATCACGGCAAGCATTGCCCGGGGCAGGGAACAGTACGGGATGCAAACCTTCGATCAGGCGATCATGGACCTTTGGGAAAGTAAGGTTGTCACTGAGGAAGAGGCGATTCGGAAGGCGACGAGTCCGAATGATTTTAAACTGAAGCTGAAGCTGGGAAACCGATAAGCCGTCACAAAAATTCCGGAAACTTCACCATTTTTTTCTTAAGGTTGATCGTCCTGCCGTTGACAACGAAGGTGCCGTCTCCATTGGCATGGAAAGTCCGCCGTTCCTTACGCCCGGGGTTGGTCCAGGCCTTGACGCCATCGAGAACGAAGAGACCGTACTTTTTAACCATCCCGGTATCCACCACCTTACATTCTATATTATAGAGGCACTCACCGATCATCGGTGCAGCTACCTCTTGGGCCGGCACCTGGGTCAGACCGAATTTTTCGAATTTATCCACGTCCTTGCCTGAACAGTTGCCGATTTCGACGACCTTCGTTGCGAGGTCAACGCCAGGTATTGCAATGACGCATTCCTTGGTTGTATAGAGTGACCTGAAACTGTAATTCGCCGGGCTTACCACACAGCCGATAAGCGCCGGCTCGAACTCAATCATCATGTGCCAGCTCATTGTCATGATATTGGAATGTCCCTTGAATATGGTCGTTAAAAGCACCACCGGGCCGGGCTCGATCAGCTGGAAGATCTTGGAGAGGGGATACTCTTTCATTTTTTGCCTTTCCTCCTTATTGCGGATCTGCGGGATATCGGAGCGATCTACCGGCGATTCTTTGTCCTGGGAGAGATATCTTGAAAATTATATGAAGGAAAGATTCTTACATGAAAAGTCTCAAGTAGCCCCTTACCATCGCATCCCCGAAAAGCACCGCCACCCACAGGCCAAGCGCCAGAAACGGCGCGAAAGGAATCCTGTGGCTTTGGTGCAGCTTTCCCAGAAGCAGGGTCGCCCCGCCGGCAACCGCCCCGCACAGCGATCCGAAGAATATCGTCAGCAGGGCTATTTTAGCCCCCCAGATAACGCCGACGGCTGCACAGAGCTTGATATCGCCCCCGCCCATGGCATCCCCTTTCCTGAAGGCAAGTTTCCCGAGCCAGCCTATGGCCAGAAGGGTTCCTGCGCCTGCAAGACCGCCAAGAATCGACTCAAACGGAGGGATGTCTCCGGGAAGGAACGAAGCCAGAAGTCCCGCTGCAAGGAGTGTCAGGGTCAAGGCGTCGGGGATGATATAATGGCGGAAGTCGATGATGGTGATGGGGATCATGAGGAGGAGCGCAAAGCACTGGAGAAAAAGGTGCACGTTGGGGGCAATAAGCATCGGTCGTGATGCCGCCACGGTAAACAAGAGAATCAGGCTTGCCGCTGCCGTGATGGTTTCGACAAACGGGTAGAGAAGGGAGATCGGTTGCCTGCACCCGGAGCATTTCCCGCCAAGCAGGACATAGCTGGCCAGCGGAATATTTTCCCATGGCCTGATCGGACGGTTGCATCCCGGGCAGTGGGATGCAGGACGGATGATCGACTCCCGCCGGGGAAGACGGTAGATGAGGACATTAAAAAAGGAGCCGGTGATGAGTCCGAATAAAATTGCGGTAAGAGAGGATAAAAGGCAAGGATGAAGGATAAAGGATGCCGTATGGGGTAAGAAAGAAAAAATGCCTTTGATCACGGGGTATGGATCCTTGAACCTTGCTTAGTTGTTTCGCCTGACCCGGTCCGCGGCGGTGAGGCGGATCATTTCATTATTCATCCTTCATTATATGTAACTATATCACCTTTGCCGTTGAATCGCCTCTTCTTTCCAGCGTCTCTCCGGCATGTTCCTTTTTCAGGGAATGATGCTGCGTAGCCGGAACAGGGTCGATTTTCAGCATTCCGCGCAACTCCGCAAGGCCGGACAACTTCAGGCATCCCGGAAGCTTCCTGTAGGTTTGAAAAACCAGGGAGTGATGCAGGGTCAGTTTGCTGATGGTGAAGGGGAACAGGGTAAACCCGAGGCAGAGCATCCAGAAAAAGGTGAAGGTCTTCAGGAGGCCGATCACGCCTCCGAAGAGGGAATCGATCCAGCCCAGCGGTGTCAGGTGAACCATTTTCCTGATCACCCAGCCGATGCCGAGGACGATCAGTGCGGCAGCGATAAAAATGATTATAAAAGAGAGCGTGGACGCCAATTGCTTCGGAACAGATGTCAGATATTCCGCTCCCCTGCGGGAGTAGAGATAGGCCGAAAGGAAACCGGCCAGGAGTGCCAGGAGACGGAAGAGCTCGCTGACGAGACCGCGCCGGATTCCGATAATGATGGAGATAATGCCGATTACGACGAAAAGAATATCCAGGATATGCATGGTGGTATCGGATGGAGGAGGAGGCCTGCTATTGCATCGGTTCAATGATCATAAAGGCTTTGATTCTGTCGCGTGGAGATAGTACGGCACTGCGGCGGCCCTCGGGCAGGTCCGGCGCTTTGCCGAGGATCCTATTTCTTGTTGTCGAGGATACCGACCACACGCTGATCTTCAAATATAAATACCTTCTGTCCGTCCGATTTATACGTCCATCTCTCTTGAACTGCCCAGGATTGCCGGACCGTGTCTTTTGCTGCCGGATCCCCGAGAAGAAACCGGACGGTCTCCTGCCGGACACCGATCTGGAAACGACCGCTTTCGAGGCACTCCTTATCGGTTGCCGGAAGATCGGGATGGGCAATGAGGTACTTATCGATCTGGTCGGGACTTTTCCGGACGAACTGTTTTTCCCCGCCGCACAGGCAGCAGGCCAGGGCGATGAGCAGCAGCCAATTAATGGGTTTTAGACGCATTCGCGAAGTCCTCCTCGGCAGGGTAGATCTTAACCAGCTTGTTAAGCCCGACAACGCTCAGGACATCGTTGACATATTCATTCGGAGCGATGAGGACCAGCTTGCCGCCCCTTTTTGTTGCGGCATCGTGCCCATAAATGATGACATTGAGCGCTCCGCTGTCAAGATAGGTCACCTTCGACAGATTGATGGCAATATTGACAACGCCTTTTTCAAGGACGGTATTGAGATAGGACTTGAGTACGATAGAATCCTTGAGCCGATCAATTTTTCCGGCAATGGTCACTATATAGAAAGAACCGCCCTCACTGCCCCCGAGATCCATGAGTCCTCCTTAACGGTCAGGGTCCCTGCCTCGGCTGGTCTCCCCCCGGCTGGGGAATATGCTAAAAAAGCTCCGGAATTCGAACAGCACCAGTAATATAATAGACTTACGATCTTCATAGCTATTAAAATGCCGTGACTGTTCCACCCGTGATAGCAGGGATAATAGCATTTGGGCCGGAGAAAATAGCGTGTTCTCCCAGGCGACGGCTTCGCCGGGATGAAAGATTTTATGTATTTTTATAGCGTTCTACCCCCAGGATACGCAGTCAGCGGAGGCAACCATGAGCCTGTTTGAAATAAAATGCCCCATGTGCAAAGGAACCATCTGGATCGATCCCGCCACCGGCAAAGTTGTCGATCATCAGTCTGCGGATCACCAGAAGGGCGATTTCAATGAATTCCTGAAGAGCCGGCAGAAAGGCGTTGCCTGGGATGACCGGTTTCAAAAGGCCAGGGACGAGGAAAAAAAACGAAAGGCCGATATCGAACAAAAATTCAAGCAGGCTAAGGATTCTCCCGACAGCGAAAATGGGGAAAAGCCGATGAGCTCTCCCTTTGATTGGGATTGAATACCTCTTCAAAGGGTGAACAGGCACAGCGAGCGCATTGCAGGCTGCTTCGCGGTCCCCGGAGCTCTGCTCCGGGGTTAGCGAGCGCATTACAAATATTTCCTCTCCTATAGAAGATGGCAGGCTGCTTCGCGGTCCCCGAAGCTCTGCTTCGGGGAGCTTCAATTCGCGGGTTTTGATGCATCGGCGTTTCAGGTTAATTATTTCCACATGAAAGGATGAGTAATGAAACGGCTTTCGGCGGTACTGTTTTTTTTGTTGCTGGTAAATTGTCTGCAGAAACATTATCCGGACGGGATCTATGCCCGGATCACGACGACCAAAGGAACCATCGTGGCGGCTCTTGACTATGAAAAGGCGCCCATGACCGTTGCAAATTTTGTGGGACTGGCCGAGGGCAGGATCCACTCCGTCCTTGGCGATAATATGCGGTTTTTTGATGGGCTGAAGTTCCATCGGGTTGAGCCGGATTTCGTCATTCAGGGCGGCGATCCCAAAGGGGACGGAACCGGCGGTCCCGGCTATTCATTTCCTGATGAGATCAGCCCGGATCTGAAACATGACGCTCCCGGCATTCTATCCATGGCGAATACGGGTCCGGGCACGAACGGAAGTCAGTTTTATATTATGCTCGCTCCTGCTCCCCAGCTTGACGGTCGATCGCCGGTGTTCGGCCATATTATTGAAGGAATGGAGGTCGCCCGAAAAATTGCGGCCGGCGACCGGATGCTGACCGTCACCATCATCCGATCAGGAGCCGGGGCGAACGCATTCAAAGCCGATCAGGCGGCATTCGATTCCCTTGTCAAGGTTTCCGTTGCCGCTGAGGAACAGAAGAAGATGCAGGCAGCCGAAGCGCTGAAAACCTCGCTTTCCCGGCAGTTCCCGAATGCGGTTGCACTGCCGTGCGGGATCCTCTATGAGGTTCAGACACCGGGAAAAGGTCCCAAACCCTCCAAGGGCGACCATGTCAAGGTGCACTACACCGGGACGCTTCTTGAAAGCGGTACCAAGTTCGACAGTTCGCGCGACCGAAACCAGCCCTTTGAGTTCGACGTCGGTATAGGCCAGGTTATTCCGGGATGGGATCAGGCGGTGCTCGATATGTGCAAAGGCGAGCGCAGGACCGTTGTTATCCCCGCCGCTCTGGCTTATGGCGAAGAGGGAGTTCCCGGCGTCATCCCGGCGAATGCGACACTGGTATTCGATGTGGAACTGCTGGATATAAAACCGGCAAAGTAGCAAGGCTCACGCTGACAAGTCCGACCCGTCGGACTTGTCAGCGAATTGCGCGATTTGTATGCAGAAGCCGGGCGGCCTCAATCGCCGAAAGCAGGCTTTCGGGAGAGGCGATGCCCTTTCCCGCAATGTCGAATGCCGTGCCGTGGCCCACCGAAGTACGGATAATGGGAAGGCCGACGGTAATGTTGACGCCATGCTCGAAGTCCAGGGACTTGAGCGCAACGAAGCCGTGGTCATGCAGCATCGATACGACGCCGTCGAATTCATGCCGGAAGGCGCGCATGAATACGGTATCCGGCGGATAGGGTCCGGATATAGCGATTCCTTCGCTGCGGGCCATTGCAATCGCCGGGGCGATCATGTTTTTCTCCTCATCGCCGAACAGGCCGTTTTCCCCTGCATGAGGATTGAGTCCCCCCACTGCAATCCTCGGTGCCGCGGTGCCGAGCCGCTTCAGCGCGCCATCGAGCAGGCGGATATGCGTCAGCACCCGATCGGGGGTAATCAGGTCAATGGCCTGCCTGAGAGAAACATGCGTCGTTACATGAGCGACGGCTACGCTGCGCAGATAAAAGACCATGGAAAACTCATTGACGCCAAAGGCATCGGCCAGGATCTCGGTATGGCCCGGGTAATTGATACCCGCAAATTTCAGTGCTTCCTTGTTGATGGGTCCGGTGATGATGCCGGCGGCAATCCCCTTCCGCGCCAGCTCGATACCCGTCATTATATAGGCATAGGAGGCCCTGCCGCATGCCGCGGATACCGTGCCGACCCGAAAGCCGTCCGGCGGAAGCTGTTTCATGTCAAGAACGGCGATCCTGCCCGGCAGGGCATCGCGAATATCGGTGACGACCTGGACCTTGGCGGCCTTTCCCAGCTGCGCGGCTGCGGGGAGCAGCGCGCTCAGATCGCCGATCACCGCAACGCGGCAATCGCCGATTGCTTCGGACAGCAGCGCCTTGACGGCGATTTCGGGGCCAATTCCGGCTGGATCCCCCATGGTCAGGACAAAAACCGGTATGTCGGAGGATAGCTTCAGGGTGTGAGATTTCTCGGGATAGGGCAGGGACATTATTGGGGGAGGTTGCCTGCGGGCGTGCGGTCAGGGTTTTGTATCGGGAGACTCCCGGGTACTCTCTCTGAGCGCGTTCGCGATGTTCTGGACGCCCCGCTCCTTGAGCGCGGATGCGGCCCGGTTCTCCCGCTGTATCCGTTCATAGATCTCTTCGCGGTTTACCGCGATGCTTTTCGGGGCATCAATGCCGAGTTTGACATGACGACCGTCAAGGTCGACGATTTTGACGATGATGGTGTCCCCGATGCGGATGGATTCACCGAGTTTGCGTGTCAGCACAAGCATGGGCTATGGGTTCCTCAGAATGAATTCCTGCGTTGTGTAGCGTTCATCGTCGATGATGACCTGTTTCCCGATACGCTTCCGTTTATTGATAATGACCGGACCGACGAGGTTGGCGGTCGATTCGAGGGGGTTTTCGCGAATGGTGACGATGCTGTAGAGCAACACATCGTGCGGCTGCTCGATATCTATATCGTCAAATTGCTTTCTGATCATGGCAGGCTGGTAATCCGGACGGAACAGCATCGGATTGATTATTGCAAACCTTACCGGCGGATCTTCGATGCCGACCAGCCATTCGAACGGCGAGTACTCCACAATCGAAGCAAGGACGAATTTCCTGCACCCTTCGAAACCCGGAATACCGGATGGAAAGGTGATGACATCGTCGTTTGAGTATACCAGGTTTTTGAAAAAATCACCCATGATGGCCCGACCTCACTGCGGTAAAAGATTGGTACTCCATAAAATCGTTAATTCCGCGGCACAGGTCAAATATTCTCCGGGCTCCCGACATTACCGCCGCCTAACCCTTCAGCAGGTTGAGGAGATTCTGTGGGAGCGAATTTGCCTGTGCCAGCATGGCGGTAGACGACTGGATCATGATCTGGTTGGTAGAATATTCCGTACTTTCGGCGGCGAAATCGGTATCCGAAATGACCGAATTGGCCGCCTGCATATTCGTTGTCTGATTCTGCTGGTTGCTGAGCGCATAGCTGAGCCGGTTGATGACCGACCCGAGCCCGGCCTGGATGGTGTTGACGCTGTTGAGCGCCGAATCGAGCGCGCTGATTGCCGAGGTTGCGTCGGCCTGGGAGGTCAGGGCCATGCCGCTTAACCCGAGAGAACCCGTGTTTACCGCCGGAATCTTGTACTGGATGATATCGCCCGATGCGGTGTCATTGGCGCCGACATGCAGGGTGCCGCCCGAGCCCGTGCCCCAGGGAGGGGTGCCGGAAAGCAGCTGCTCGCCGTTGTACTTGGTTCCCGCAGTGAGACTGTTAACTTCCGATTCCAGCTGGTTCGTTTCGGTCTGGTTATACGTCCGGTCCGATGTGGTCATGGTATCGTTCGATGCCGCGACCGCCAGTTCCCGCAGGCGCTGCAGGATATTTTCGACCTGCGTCAGACATCCGCTTGCTATGTTCATGAGGGAAACGCCGTCCTGGATATTCTGGCTTGCCTTCTGCATGCCGAGGACCTGCGACTGCATCTGCTGCGATTCGACGAGTCCCGACGGATTATCGGAATCCTGGTTGATTTGCGACCCGGTCGATAACCGCTGCAGCGTGACCTGCATGGCACTGTTCGAGTTGTTCAGCGCGTTGCTGGCAACCTTTGCGGCAATGTTTTCATTAATAACGGGCATAGTCGCTCCTTTGCTTATGCGTCCCTGAAGCCGGCTGCCTGCCGGTCTGCACATTCGTGCATCCTTTGACAGAACTCACTGCTTGCCTTCTACTTCGCAACAACCGTACCAGTCAAAAAACCCCCTGAATTACGGTCCTTTAAGCGTGCACTGCCCGGGGAGTAGGCAAAATGTTTCATGCCGTAAGGCTTTTTTTGTCAGCTGGACAGGAAGTCTGCCAGCGACTCCTGGATCATGTCGGCCGCTGCTTCCAGAGCCGTAGTATAGACGTTCTTGGCATTTGTGTAATTGGTCGTCGCCGTGGCAATGTCGACGTTCTCCAGGTCGGAAAGCGTCGAGGAGGCACTCGTCGATTCGCTCTGGTTTGTGGTCTTCGCGCTCTGGAAGAGATTCTCGCGAGCTCCGTTGGTAGCTTCCGCCGATGCTACCGATTGCGAAATGGCATCGATGCTGTCGATCGCCGAGCCGACCCCGGCGGTGTTGTTCTGGAGCAGGTCCTGGCCGAGCGTGATGGCGGTGGTCAGCATGTTCGTGCCGGTTGAGGTGTTGTTCATGATCTCGTCGGCGGAAATGTTGATGGTCGACGAGACCCCGTTGTCGATGTCCCGCGTGATCTGCCCGCCGCTTGATACCGTTGAACCGTAGATATCCTGTCCCTGCCCGCAATAGCTGAAGGAGAGGGCAACCTGGCCGTCTGCATAACCGGCGCTCCCGGGCGAGGCATCGACGAGCAGTGCGGAGTTGTTGATGGTGATGGTTCCGTCGGTATAATTGACGGTATAATCCTTGCCCTCGGTATAGGTGGTTCCGCCCACCGACAGGTTGAACGTGCCGGGTATGATGTTTTGAATCGAAGAACCGTCGAAGCCGTTTTTTAGCTGCACCGTGGCAGGCACTGTCTGTCCGGCGGCATTGAAGTCCGCCATGGAGAGGTTCGCATAATCCGCTGCCGTCGAGCACGAGGAGCTCTTCGTCTGGATGGGCGCGGTCTTGGTCTGCGTCCCGTTGAAAATGTAGTTGCCGTTGTACTGGGTGTTGACAAGGGAAATCAGCTGCGTCGTCAGCTGCTGTACCTGGGCATTCATTGCGGGGCGCTCGGATGAGCTTACCGTGTCCGAAGATCCCTCAACCGCAAGTTCCCGCAGGCTCTGCAGGACGTTGTTGATGCTGCTCAGTGCGGTGTCGGTGGCGCTCATGTAGTTGAGGCCGTTCTGTATGTTGGTGCTGTACTGGGTAAGCTGCGCGACGGTCGAAGTGGTTTCCAGTGCGGCTGCCGTGCCGGTCGGGTTATCGGACGGTTGCAGGATACTCTTTCCGGTCGATACCTGCTCCTCCAGCGTGGCAAGATTCGAATAATCGTTATCCATGGTGGTCTGCATGGTGGCCACAACCTCGTTCTGCGTAATCCTGATACTCATGTCCTTCTCCCTTCTCTTACAGGCCCATCAGTGAATCGAGCATCTTTTCCGTGATTGAGACCACCTTTGCCGCCGCCTCATAGGAGTGCTGGTACACGATGAGGTTCGACATCTCTTCGTCAAGCGACACGCCGGACACCGAGTCCTGCTGGGTCTGGTACTGGGTAATGAGTGACTGTGTTGCGGTAAGCTGGGACGACGTAGTACTTGCCGCGCTCCCGACCTCGGCAACCGTTGTGCTGTAATAATCGGTAAAGGTGGCGGTCGCGTTTCCGGACGAATCCGGGTTCATGCTCGACTGGTTCGCAAGATTGGCTATGGCAAGCGCAGTCGTGTTGTCTCCGGGTCCCTTCGATCCGCCCGCCGTATAGCTGAAATTGACGGTAAGCGAATCACCGTCGTACGCATTGGAAAGCATCTGGATCGTACCGTTTGCATAGTTTATCTGGTAATCGACCCCCTCGGTAAGGGTCGTCGTGCCGGCGGTCACACTCACCGAGTCCGAGACGAGATTGGTTGCATCGACGGACGGTGTTGCCCCCGGATCCTGGTAGAGCTGGACCGGGGTGGTGCCGTAATCGTGGGAGCCGGCGGCAACGGTATTGGCGACCGCAGTGACCGATGCGCTCCCGCCGGCCGCGGCAATGTTGTTCGAATCGGTGGTAACGGCGGAAGATAGTGCGATGTTCGCGGCGCCGGTTGTCGACTCGCTGAAAAAGGGAATGCCGGTTGTGTTGTTGAGCGTGTAGCCCTGCTCCTGCAGGGAATTGACATTGGTTGCCACACCGTTTGCCAGTGCATCGAGCTGGCTCTCGTACTCGGGAATGATGGTGTCGCGTGCATTGATGAGGCCTTCGAGCTGTCCTCCCTGCGGCGAAAATGCCGTTTGCGTACCGGCAATCTGGATCGACACGTTTGCATTCTGCGAGCTGCCGCTCCCGGTGCCGGAGACCGTCGTGAGCTGTTTGCAATCGAGAGGGGATACCAGCTCGGTGCCCCCGCTTGAAACGGTGACCTGCCCGCTGCTGTTGACAGAAGTGGAGATATTGATGAGGCCGGAGAGCTTGGTGAGCAGCGCGTCCTGCTGGTCGAGGCTGTCGTTGGCATTATTCGTGCTGTCCTGCTGGACGCTTCCGATGGTGGCGTTGAGAGTGGAGATCTGCTGCAGGATGCTGTTGACCTGGGATACCGTCTGCACGATCTGGCTGTTCTGCTGGCTGTCGAGCGTGCTCAGGGACGTGCTCATCGAATGAAACTGGTCGGTGAGGGAGGTTGCATCGGTTACGAGCGTGGTGCGCGCACCGGAATCTTCCGGGCTGTTTGCGACATTCTGCCAGTCGCTGAAAAAAGTATCAAGACTTGACTGAAGGCCCGAGCTGCTCGGTTCGTTGAAGATCGATTCAATACTCGTGAGCACCGTAGACTGCTGCTGGAGAGAGCCCTGCTGCGAGGTCTGGTCCTGGGTCTCTTCGTCGACAAAGGTGTCGCGCAGACGCTCGATGCTGGTCGTATCGACGCCGGTGCCGATCTGCCCCAGGGTCCCGTCCTCCTGGCTGCCGGCGCTCTCGTTGACCACCTCGCGCGAATACCCCGACACATTCGCATTGGATATGTTCTGGCTCGTGATGTCGAGTTCCAGCTGTGACGCATCGAGACTTTGTGCGCCGGTATTGATAATGGAGAGCAGGCTCGTCGTCATGGGGTGCCTATACGGTTCTGTTGATAAAAGGGTGAATGGGAAGGGCCCCGGCGCAGCGACAGCCTCCGGCGCGGTAATTATGATACTTTTCGGACGATTGCAGGATAATGGTCAGCTGACCCTGGGCAAAGCGTATGCCTGCCTCGCAGAGGTGGCGGTTCCCGGCATTGACAGCAGCGATTTTGGAAAGGGTGGCCTTCAGCGATGCGCCGAGATCCGCAAAGACGGAGCGCAACCGGGCCGGCGCATGGCCGGCAAGCGTGGAAAGCCGCAGCGATTTCTCCGGAAGCCTGAGACCGGCGGCGATGGCCGAGCAGCACGCTTTTCGTTTATCTTCAAGACGTCCGACGCACGCCATCTGGTGATCGAGCAGGGCGGTGCTGCGGCGAAGCGCCGCAAGGTCTCCCTTTCCGGCCGCCTCATTGACCTCGCGCGCCTTGGCAAGGAGCGCCTGGTGCGCTCCGGATTCTTCCCGGAGAATCTCTTCGAGTTCTTCAAATTTCTGGTCGACGGATCTCATTGCCCCTCCTTGACCGACATGGTTGCAAATTGCTTTTTGAGACGCAGGACCGAGTCCACATACTGCCTTGTTTCGGGATACGGCGGAACGGTCCCGTACCGCTCGACCGCCGAGGGTCCCGCGTTGTAGGAGGCAAGAGCCAGCTGCTCGTTGCCGCCGAATTTATCGAGAAGCGATTTAAGATACCGCGTGCCGCCCTGGACATTTTCCTCGGGTGAAAAGGAGGACTGGACGCCCATGGCGCCTGCCGTGGAATCCATGAGCTGCATGAGCCCCTTGGCGCCTTTGGGAGAAACGGCTTCGGGGTTGCCCCCGGACTCCTGCGTAATGACGGCGGCAATGAGCGAGCTGTCGACGCCGTGATCGCTGCTCGCCTGATCGATGTATTTCTTCCATTTCCGCACCGGGGCCGCCGCAGCGCCGGCGGCGGCATTCGAGGTTTCCCCGTAAACACCGGATTGCGACGCTGTAAACCCTGCGGATACCGAAAGCGGCAGGGAAGGAAGGGTCGGACTTTGCAGCGAGGGCAGGGCACGCCCGGCCGCCTGGTCCTTCATGAGCTGTTTCTCTATCATGCCTGCAAGCCCGAGAGAATCGTTTGAGGACAGCAATTGGGAGTACTTGTCATCGAGCATTCCGGTGTAAATCCCTTCTCCGAATGAGGCGGGCATGAGGGGGTTGTCTCCCACCGTTTTCCGCATCTCCTTGAGCATGATGCCGGTGAAAATGGATTCGAACTCCCGGGCAACCTTCCTGATCTGCTCCGGCGAGGAGGATTTTGAGGCGGCTGTCGCCGATGTCGCGGCCAATGTTTGCATAGGGTAGTAGGTCCATCCGGTTTCCGGCTCACCCTGATTTTGCAATCGCCGTGCCAACGCATAAGTTATTGAAAAATCACGATTGCGAAAACCGGCCGGCTCCCCAACCGGCATAATTTGCCTGCCACCGAGCAGAATTAGCCGCCGGGCTTAAGCCTGCCGGGAATTCCTGCGGCGGCAACTATTGCCGGGAAATTGTTGCCGCCTATAAAAAGGGAATTCCCATTTCATTTTTTCATGGTATAGTTTGGTCACGAAATCGATGAACGAGCCAGGGACCATGCCACCGATTTATAAAAGGGAAAACCAACATGACTAAAAGAAATGCCTCGGGTCCGATGAACGCAGCGAAATGCGTACTGTCTCCTTCCGTCGCCGCCGGGACTCTTTCGATATGTATGATAGTCAAGAATGAGGCGGGATTCCTCGAACGCTGCCTCGAAAGTGTCCGCCCGGCTGCCGACCAGATCGTCGTGGTTGATACCGGTTCGAACGACGGCTCCGATGAGATCGCACGATCCCACGGAGCGGAACTGGTGCGTGCCGACTGGAAGAACGACTTCGCCCTGGCGCGGAACCTTTCGCTTGACCGGGCAAAGTGCGCCTGGGTCCTGTGGCTTGACGCCGACGACGTCGTCCCTGCCGCCACGGTCGAAAAGCTCAAAGCACTGAAGCACGAACCGCCCGATCGCGTCTTCGGGTTTACCGTCAGGAATGAACGCCCCGACGGCACGGGCACCGAATTCGTCCAGGCGCGCATGTTTCCCAACCACCCCGCTATTCGGTTTGAACGTAAGGTGCACGAGCAGATGATGCCGAGCGCGCTGAAGCTGGGGCTTGCCCTGGACGGCCGCGACGCGGTGATCGAGCACCACGGCTATGCCGACCCGAAAACGCTCAAGGTCAAGGCCCAGCGCAACATTGCCCTGATGCTCAACGATTACTACCCTGCAACGCCCGATCCGGTGACCGCAGTCGAAATTGCCGACTCCTACCAGCTCATGGAAGGGTGGGACAAGGCGGAGATGTGGTACAGTGCGGTTCTCGCCATCGCAAAAATACGGACCACGCAGCCGGCGATAGCGAGCCAGGCGTGCATGGGGCTCGGCAGCATCGCCAACCGGCAACATAAATACGGTATTGCGGTGCGGCACCTGGAGGAAGCGCTCAAACTGGCGCCCTGGCGGGTCGACGGACTCTACCTCCTGGCGGTCTCCTGCGATTGTGCCGGTTCACGGGAAAAGGCCATCGACTGCCTTCGCCGCATACTTGACGCCAAAGCCGCTCCCGGACAGATAGGAGTGGATTTCAGGGCCGCAAAAATAAAGGCATCGCTCCGTCTCCCGCGCATATTGACCGATCTGAAGCGCCTCGATGAAGCCGTCGCGGAATCACGCGCGGCCGTGGAGCGGCATCCCGATCGCGGGGAGATTGCGCTCATGGCGGGGAAGGTGCTCCTGGTGAAGGGCGAACTCATCGAGGCGATCCGGCTGTTCGAAAAGAGCGTGGCCCTGGCCGGGAACCGGCCTTCCATGGATTCCTACATCGGCCTGTGCTGTATATATAAGAAAGCAGGACGAATGGAGACCGTGCAGCAGACGCTCGATGCCACAGGCCGGCTCTTCGATGGGCACGTCCGGTACCGGGCCTTCAGGCGATACTTTATAAATGATATGGCAATGGTTACGGAGAGCTTTCCCGAGGCGAAGCTGGCGGAAGAGTGGGCGACCATTGAAAGAGATTTTTTCGGGAGCTTATAAACATGACAGCCTTTGGTGGGGGAACCAAGCTTAATTCAAATGCCTCTGGTGGGGGAACCGCTAAGGCGGTTACCCATTTTGCCCAAAAGGCAAAATGGACGGGCTATTGATAGATTTAATTGTACCAGCCCCTGGC
>PLTF01000032.1 GCA_003164335.1 Fibrobacterota bacterium | reverse complement strand
GCAGCAGGGACAAGATGGAAGGAACGGGTCACAAAACGAAGGGGATTGTCAAAGAAAGCATAGGAAAACTAAGCGATAATCCAAGGATGGAAGTCGAAGGTACTGTTGAAAAGATCGCTGGCAAAGTTCAGCATAAGATCGGTGAAGTCAAAAAGGTTTTTGGAAAGTAATGAGGTCAGATTTAGAACAAACTAACAGCAAAGGATATCGTATGTTAACCTTACTCATTGTGGTTCTCATTTTGCTTTTATTGGGTGGCGGGGGCTGGGGCTTTTACCGTTGGCGCCGGTGATTATTATTGCTTGAACTTCAGTTCCTTGATCGACTTATGGCGTTTTCTATTCCTGGAAAGTAAAATATGGTCGTTTTCAATCGCTCGTGCCGCGAGGCTGGCGCTTAACTCGCCTCCCACCCGATTCGCACGATCAGGAAGCGGCATCGGCTGTTTCTTTTCATAACGAGGCTTTGCGTCGATAACGCAGCTGGAGCTTATTCAGCCGGTAGAGTCGATAAACCCGTTTGTAATTTACTTTTTCTCCTGATGGTCCCAGCATATCGCATATCCTCGGAAAACCAAACTTTGGAAAACGTCGGCAAATCGCTTTAATCCGCTCGGTAAGCTGTTTGTTTTCATCTGCTCGGCGAGGGTGATACCGAAACCCCTTTGCCGTGATCCCAGCCATAAAACAAGCTCTACGAAGACTCACAGAAAATAAAACTCCTGATAGCTATGATGTTTGACGCGGCCCATGGAGCTGTATTGGGAGTACGCGCACTCGCGCAGCAGGCGATACAGGAAGGGGCGACTAAAGAAGAAATCGCAGAAACAATACGCGTCGCCTATCAGCTTTCGGGCGTTGGAAGTGTCTACATCGCATCGCAGGGATTGAAGGATTTATTTGAGTGAATAGGAATAAAAAGCGAGCCTGTAATAGCGCTCGCCTTCCCACCATCAAGAAACTCAGCTACAGCGGGAGCTACGTCACCCGCTGGGTCTATGGTCTCGCGAGGCAGCGACAACGCCGGGTCCCAGAACCCGTGAGTCTCGGCTCAGAGAGCGACGACATAGTGATTAGACTCAATAGCTCCCGAAAGAGAGAACGAGCGCGATAACAGTTTAACGTTTTGGTCGGCTCCTTTCACCATTTGGTTGTTTCACATCTATTTCCTTTCGGCCTGAAAAAAGTGCTATATTATTGCTGTCCCTAATCCAGCACATTTTCGATAAACATTGAAAATAGCACCATTGACCGTTTATCTTCCGGTTGGCATGATTATCGCATATATAGTCTGTAAAGATGAAAAACGGCCGAATGGCTTTTTTATTTCCACATAATAGTTCCCACCCATTTTCTGGAGGTTTTTATGAAGTTGTACCAAGCTCTTATTGCTGGTCTCGTCGCATGTAGTTTTGCTTTTGCTGCTGATTCTACCAGCACCACGACCACTACCACAAAAACCACGAAGGCAGCTCCTGCTTGCAAGGTGAAGGGCGATGCGAGCAAGCAGATTTTGGGCAAAGTCGTTTCCGTTGATGCGATCGCCAACACACTTATTATCACGCCGAAGGGTAAAAAGACCGATGATACCATCTCCACTACTGATTCGACGGTAGTTATGCCGAAAGGCACGACGCTTGCAGATCTCAAAGCCGATGACAAAGTCAACGTTTCCTACAAGGTGAAAGACGGCAAAATGGTGGCGTGCAAGATTACTGCAAAACCTGTTAAGAAAGCAGCGACTCCGGCAGCTCAGTAATTCCGTAGCACTTCAATCTTCATTAAAGGCCTGTACATATTGATTGTGCAGGCCTTTTTTTTATTTATAAAGCAGCAAAGCGAGTCTTTTTTGTAGCCGAGGTCCGAGCGAGTTACACCCGATAGATTTCTCTATCTTTAGTCTTGAAAATAGAACACCTTATGATTTCATCTTAGGCTTTGACAGCCTATCCAGGCTCAATTTAAACGCAGGAAAGGTATATTATATCCTATCGAGGGAATATCTGGCAGAATAAGAGCCTATAGGAGGCAGAGTAATCCGAGATTTAATGAAAATCAGCAAATAGCATCGGAGGAATAATAGCATGAACCAACTTCCTACGGCTTTTTGGAGTATATCTGCAACCGAGATGCTCCAAAAACTTGAAACTACTAAGGAAGGGCTGAGCGGCAATGAAGCCCATCGCCGACTCACACTCTTTGGCGCTAATCTTCTTAAACCTCCAAAGAGGTCAGATGCATTGGCCCTTTTGGTAGGTCAGTTCAAAAGTCCGATCATACTCATACTTTTCTTCGCAACGGGGCTTTCGTTTTTTCTCCGCGATCCGACCGATGCCTTTATTATTCTATCAATTGTCCTGATAAGCGGGTTGCTTGGGTTTTGGCAGGAGCGAGGAGCAACGAACGCCGTACGGAAACTTCTATCAATCGTACGGATTAAAGCGGCAGTTTTGCGTGATGGAAAATCCGAAGAAATTCCTGTAGAAGAGATCGTACCAGGCGATATCGTCATTTTGAATGCCGGCGATATTATACCGGGTGATGGTCTGGTACAAGAAGCTAAAGACCTTTTCATTGATGAAGCAATGCTGACCGGTGAAACGTTTCCAGCGGAAAAAACTGAGGCGGTGCTGCCTGCTGAAACACTTCTGAGCCACCGTACAAACGCGCTCTGGATGGGAACCAATGTGGTAAGTGGCACTGCACGGGTGTTGATAGTACGCACTGGGAAAGAAACAGAGTTTGGGAAGGTGTCCGAGCGGTTGAAACTCAGGCCGCAGGAAACTGAATTTGAGCGTGGCATCCGATCATTTGGTTATTTCCTTATGGAAGTCACGATGGTAATGGTGGTCGCCATATTTGCGATCAACGTTTACCTGTCGCGTCCCGTTCTGGAATCGATGCTCTTTTCGCTGGCACTCGCTGTCGGGTTGACTCCGCAGCTCCTTCCGGCGATCATCAGCATCAACCTCTCACATGGCGCAAAGCGGATGGCTGAAAAAAAGGTCATCATCAAACGGCTCGCTTCGATAGAAAACTTCGGCAGCATGAACGTGATATGCTCTGATAAAACCGGTACCATTACCGAGGGAGTTGTCCACGTCCAATCCGCCTGTGATGTTGAAGGCGCTCCAAGCGAAAAAGTTCTTCTCCACGCCTATCTGAATGCCTGTTTTGAAACAGGGTTTACAAACCCAATCGATGAGGCGATTCGCACCTATCGCCACTTTGATCTTTCCGGTTATGCAAAACTTGACGAAATCCCCTATGATTTTCTTCGAAAGCGATTAAGTATTCTTGTCTCACAAGGTGATACGCATCTGGTGATAACAAAAGGTGCGATGCAAAATGTATTGGATGTCTGCTCATCGGCAGAGACCAAAGAAGGGACCATCGTCGAAATCAGCACGGTACGGGATCAGATTCGACAGCACTTTGAGGAGTTCAGCAGTAAGGGCTTTCGTACTCTGGGCGTTGCTTACAAGAATATGGGATCAGCGTCACGCATCAACAAAGGTGACGAAGCCGGCATGACCTTTTCAGGATTTCTCGTTCTTTTTGATCCACTTAAACCTAACCTTATTGAGACGATTACAATCCTGAAAAACCTTGGTGTTGCGCTGAAAATCATCACGGGTGACAATCATCTCGTTGCCGCTGAAATCAGCAAGCAAATAGGATTACCTGATACAAAAATTCTAACTGGCACTGATCTCAACAATCTAAGCGATGCCGCATTGCTTCAGCATATGGAAAACGTGAGTATCTTTGCTGAAATTGAACCTAACCAAAAGGAGCGTATCGTTATCGCTCTAAGAAAAGCCGGAAACGTTGTTGGATACATGGGCGATGGCATAAATGATGTCTCAGCGCTTCATGCCGCCGATGTTGGTATATCCGTGAATAGTGCGGTGGATGTCGCCAAGGATGCGGCAGATATCGTTTTGCTAGAAAAGGATCTTGGTGTATTGGTGCAAGGAGTTCGAGAAGGCCGAATGACCTTTGCCAACACATTAAAATACGTATTTATGGCCACAAGCGCCAATTTCGGCAATATGTTCAGCATGGCTGGAGTGTCTTTGTTTTTGCCTTTTCTGCCATTGCTTCCCAAACAGATTTTGCTTACGAATCTGATGACCGATTTCCCTGAAATGACGATTGCAACCGATAACGTTGACGAAGAGATGGTAAACTATCCGAGGAGATGGGATATAAAAGCAATCCGCAAATTTATGATTACCTTCGGCCTGGTGAGTTCAGTGTTTGATTATCTCACTTTTGGCGGACTACTGATAGTGCTTCATGCCACTCAGGTTCAGTTCAGAACCGGCTGGTTTCTGGAATCCGTCATTTCCGCGTCATTGATTGTGCTCGTTATTAGAAGCAGGAAGCCTTTTTTCAAGAGCCGACCGGGAAAATATTTGCTTATAGCAACGTTGTCAATATTTGCCGTGACACTTATTTTGCCCTATACTCCGCTCGCTGCAATTTTAGGATTTCATTCGTTACCGATATCAATTCTTCTGCTGGTCGGGCTCATTGTACTTCTGTACATTATTACAGCTGAAATTGTAAAGAATATATTTTATAAGATGGTGAAATTTTAGCCATTAAATAAGCCTGGAGGCGTTATCAAGTAACGGTTACTCAGTATAATTTGCTCTGTATTTTCTGGACCAACACCCATCTGAGAAGAACTCCCTTTTGGGTCTAAAAGGAGACCTCGGTAATGCCACACATTTATAAAGAGACGCATAAAACAGGCAGAATTGGTTGGCTTCGTGCCGCTGTACTGGGTGCGAATGATGGGACCATCTCCGTAGCAAGTCTTGTTGTTGGCGTAGCCGCTGCCGGTGCTCATCAGAGAAGTATTCTGCTAACCGGTCTGGCCGGTCTGGTAGCTGGAGGCATGTCTATGGCGGCTGGAGAATATGTATCGGTCCAGTCGCAAGCCGATATTGAAAAAGCCGACCTCGAAAAAGAAAAACTTGAACTAAAAAATCATCCCAAAAACGAACTCGATGAACTAACCGCCATTTATGTAAATAGAGGGCTTGATCAACCGCTCGCCCGAACCGTTGCAGAAAAACTGATGTCAGGTGATGCTCTTGGAGCACATGCTCGTGATGAACTTGGGATTACGGAGTCCAAGCGGGCGCGACCGATTCAAGCGGCTCTTACCTCCATAGTTTCATTCTCTGGGGGAGCCATTGTTCCAATTGTGACGGTTTTATTAGCCCCTCCAGCCTGGGTTGCTCAACTCTCGTGTGCGACAGCACTTGTTACTCTGGTCATCCTGGGCGGGACCGCCGCGTACGCTGGAGGCGCTTCGATTGTCAGGGGAGCATTGCGAGTCTCCTTCTGGGGAGCGCTTGCAATGGGTCTCACCGCCGGTGTTGGAAAACTTTTCGGTACAGCTTGAAATCTGGAAAATTATAGACGAGAAAATAAAATCCTTTGTAATCTTCAAGCAGGCCAAGGCAGTCTAATCAGGCTCAAGTTAAACGCAGGAAAGGGATATTATATCCTATCGGGGGAATAACTGGCAGATCGAAGCTAATCAGGAAGCGGGAGATATGTTCTGTCAAGCGCTGAATGTCCGCGCAGTTCACAGTTACGATCCGCACCGAGTTGTCAACGCTGAACTCGGAGTGCTTCCAGCTTCGCATGTGTGGGGGTTTCCAACTCGATCTTGTCGGCGTCCAGCAAAAAGGAAAGCAACGAGAAAACTGGTAGCGATGTTTTTTGGCCGCTGATAGCGCGGCAACTTTGGATTGCCGTAAGACGCCGATAAGAAGAGCTGTGAACGTCGAGACTGCCTGCACCTGTCTTCCTTTTCCCTTACCTGACCCTTACATTTCACTTACCTGTCCATTTAACTCATTGAAAATTACAAGGCTACAAGAAAGAAGGTAAGAAAGGTAACGATTTCGAATAAAATCATCCACAAAAAGGGGCAACAAAAAAATATTTCGCAAAATCTTACCTTGCTTGATTCCCCTGTTTCTGGTCTTGAAAATGAACTACCTCGCAGCTGCAAGATGCGAGGTATCAAAAACGTCAAAATCACGAATTAGGAACCACAGCAAGCTGCGGGGAATTATACCTCCTTTGTGATTAAAACTCATTGTAACCTTGGATGACACCCAGTGAGCCTATGCAGGCACAAAGATCGCTGGGAATAGGATACTTTATACCTTTTTTGAGAAATACTTGATAAATCGGAGGAAAAATCAGTTTAAAACCCTCTGGCAGAAAAAATGAATTTAGCGGATTGAGTGAGGAAGAGAGTTGAAGGGTAATTGCTGTTTAAGCCATCGAGAAGCATGATCGTTGCAGCCTTCCGAAGAACCGGCAAAAACACAATAAAATGAAGAGATAGTAGAGCAGCCCAATCATATGGTTATGCAACAACTGGTTTTCTGTCGAAAAATGGGTTTTTGCCTGATATCGAAATGGGGATGGCATAAGCGATTTTAACATCCTTCCAGAGCAATCCAAGCGCCAGCGCTGCACATCCAGCGGTATACATGATACGGGTGTCAACGCGCCAATCGGCGGCGATTGAGACGGCAGAACCAATGGCGATTCCAAGATCACCGGTATTGAAGATGCAGGCAAAGTTGGGGTGTTCATCTTTTTCTTGACAGTTTTTAAAACCACATAAACCACATTTTTTAAGGGCGTAAGGTGCGAGCTTAGTACCCAGCAATACAATGTAATCGCAGTTTAGGATGTTTTCAACATCGCGTGCAGCACTTGGCATTTCATTTTCAACGGCGAGTATTTTCAACCTGTCGGAAAGTTCTTTAATTGTTTGCCCTTCGACAAGGGCAAGAGTAAGATTGTCTTTGCCACCACCTTTGGGCGCAGTACGAGCTGCAGATAGCATACTAAGAGCACAATGATAGGCTGCTTCCTTGCGGAGTTCCGTTTCGTTTTTTAGCATCGAAGGATCCTTTTCCGGTTACGTACAGAAAATAGCTCAAAAAGTTCAGTCGCTCATGAGAATTTCGTTCGTCGACGCCGAGAACGGCGGCAAGTTCTCTACTGCTTTCGTCCTCGGCACAGCGTCAGATAGATGGACATCAGATCTTCCGGTCCATGGCCTTCGGCCAGAGACCGCTCCATCACCGCTTGCACGGCGCTCGTCACCGGCAGGGACTGGCCCCGTCGACCGGCCTCGGCCGTCATGAAACGGACATCCTTAAGCATGTTGGCCAGGGAGAAGGCGGGCGGGAAATTCCAATTCAAGACCGACTCCTCCTTGATCCGGAAATATCCGCAATCCAAGGCGGGGCTCTGTTTGATTACCTCGAACACTTTCGCAGGATCGATCCCTTCGGCCGTCGCAAGGGCGGCCGCTTCGGCCATGGCCGTCGTCATCTGCGCCAAGACTAGGTTCACGCAAAGTTTGAGAGCCGTGCCAGCCCCCACGTCTCCCGCGTGAACCACTGTTTTCCCAAGGCGAAGGAGGAGGGCACGGCAATCTTCAAGGACTTTCGGCTTACCCCCGGCCAGCAAAATAAGTTCGGACTCTTCCACTTGTTTCTTGCTTCCTGTGACGGGGCAATCCAGGAACGACCAGCCTTTTTTCTCCGCCGCATCCGCGAACTCGTGAGTGGAAGGGAGGTCGATAGTGCTCATCTGGATCCATGTCAGGTCCCGTTTTTCCGTCGATAGTATTCCCTCCGGTCCCTCCATAATCCCCCGAATTGCGTTCCCGTCCGTGACCATGGTGATCAAGTATCGGCATTCGGAGGCCAGGTCACGAGGATTTCTGGCCACGCGGGCACCGAAGAGGAGAGCTCCCTCTGATTTGGAGGGAGTGCGGTTGTACACCGTCACCGGATACCCCGCCCGAGCCAAATGTCCCGCCATGGGCAACCCCATGATTCCCAAACCGATGAAACCGACGGTCGCGAGTTCTTCGCTCATATTGTTACGCTCCTTTGGCTGGCTGATAGGTAATATGATATTTCAGGCTCTGACCGGAGTATAAATAAAAATTATTTACAATAGCTCTCCTCTTCATTAACATTCAAAATTGTTTTGAATTTGCCATCCATAGGGATGTACTTGTTAATGAGCCACAAAACGACACCAACAATAATAAGTGTAATTATGAGCGTGATTACTGACATAATTCCTGATCCTTGTTATGGGTTATGCTATTTTAGGAGCAATAACCATGCTATGACCCTTTCTGGGCCGTATATAAACGTAATAGCTGTAATTTCTAAAGAACTTCTTTTTTGTGGGACCGCCAGTCTTATAAACTGGGCTGAAAATTATGCCATACCAATCGTTATTTCCACAAAGTGCTCCCGCTGATCGTCATTGAGCGCCACCGACCGCGTTTCAGAGTTCGCGCCGTCTACTGCAACCCGTATTTCCCCGCCCGGTTTCACCTGATGATACGTGCAGTGGTATACCGTCTCCCTGAAGCGATAATGGATTTTAAACTCCTTCCATTCCATGGGAATGCAGGGGCTGAAGGTGAGAACATTCACTTTTAATTGCAATCCCAGAACATTCTCGATGATAAGCCGGTACATCCAAGCAGCAGAACCCGTATACCATGTCCAGCCTCCTCGTCCGGTGTGTGGTGCTGATCCGTAAATATCAGCTGCAACCACATAGGGCTCCACCATGTACCGATCGATCTCCTCGGGCGTTGATCCGTGGTTGATTGGATTGATCATCGACAGCAGCTCATGCACTCTCTGCGATTCTCCCATAATGGCGAAGGCCATAACCGCCCAGACCGCGGCATGTGTGTACTGACCCCCGTTTTCCCTGACGCCGGGAACATACCCTTTGATGTACCCGGGTTCAAGCATCGACTTATCAAATGGAGGATCGAGAAGCCTGATCAGGCCGTTCAGGGGATCAATCAGGATCTGGGCGAGCGAGCGCATGGCCTGCTTTGATCGCTCGGGAGATCCTCCCCCGGAAAGAACCGACCAGCTTTGCACAGTCCCATCGATCCGACACTCTTCATTTTGTGAAGACCCGAGGGTTGTTCCGTCATCGAAATATGCTCGTAGGTACCACTGGCCATCCCAGCCTTCCGATGCAATCTTCTCCCGCAGATGTTCGGCTGTCTTGATGCACAAATCAGAGAACGCATCATCCCCGCGCATCTTGGCCAAAGGTCCGAACTGCCGGAGAACCGCATGAAGAAAGAATGCCAGCCAGACGCTCTCTCCCTCGCCCTTGATCCCGACAAGATTCATGCCGTCATTCCAGTCCCCGCTGCCGATAAGCGGCAATCCGTGACGACCATAGCGCAGTGCATGCAGAATTGCACGTTTGCAGTGTTCATAAATGGTTGCCTTCTCCGGGGATCTGACCGGAAGATCATAGAAAGATTCTTCTCCGGGATTGAGAGGGCGGCTTTCAATAAAATGAGTGGTTTCATCCAGAACGCCGGTGTCACCGGTGCGGCCCACATAATCACTAGTGACAAAGGGAAGCCACAGTAAATCATCCGAAATCATCGTGCGCACGCCTCTTCCCTGGGGAGGGTGCCACCAGTGCTGGACATCGCCCTCGGAAAACTGCCGGGAAGAACAGAGCAGCAGATGAGCGCGGATGAGGCTCGGCTGCGTATGGACCATTGCCATGACATCCTGGAGCTGATCGCGGAACCCGAAGGCTCCTCCCGACTGGTAGAATCCGCTGCGGGCCCACAGGCGCGCTGCCATGGTCTGGTAAACAAGCCAGCCGTTTGCCAATATGTTCAAGGCAAGATCCGGGGTATCGAGATTGACCGCGCCGAGCGTATGGCTCCAATAGTGCCAGACGCGGTCACGGGCATCATACGCCGATTGTGAGCCGGTGAATTGCTGAATCAGGCTTCTGGCGTCTTCGAGGTCCCTGCCGACCCCAAGGAAAAAAATGATCTCTTTTTCCTCTCCGGGGTGCAGCTCAAAATAGACCTGGAGCGCGGCGGCCGGATCGAAGCCGACACCGATTCTGCCGGATAATCGGACCCGGTGCATTGCCGCTGGGTCGGCAAGGTTGCCATTTCTCCCGATGAACTCCGTTCTATCCCCGGAGATACTCCGATCGTTCCCATTAACATTAAAGAAAACGACGCGGCCTGCAAACTCCGTATTGAAAGGATTACTCGCGAGAAGCGCTCCGGTTTTCGAATCAATCCCGGTACGGACATGCATTTGCGTGGTTGCCCGGTTCTCTCCCAGAACGAGCTCTAAGAATCCGGTTGCCGACAACCTGCGGACTGCAGAGGAATCGTTGCGTACCTTCAACATCCAGATTTTGACCGGCGCAATGGTATCAACATAGATCCAGAGTTCCGATTTGATGCGGTACTGCGAATACTCAAAAACACTGTACCCGAACCCATGCCGATTGAGATAATCTCCCGCTCCCGGCGCCGGCTGCGGAGTCGCCGACCAGAATCTCCCGGAGTTCTCATCCCGGAGATACACTGCTTCGCCGCTTCGATCGCTTACAGGGTCATTGTACCAAGGTGTCACCCTGAACTCGTGGGCGTTCTCGAACCAGGTATAACCGCCGCTTTGCGAAATGACGGTTCCGAATTGAGGATTCGCCACCACATTAACCCATGGCATGGGGGTTGGGCGTCCAGGTTTGATCCGGATGATATACTCTCGGCCGTCCGGAGTGAAGCCGCCCCAGCCATTGAAGAAAACCAGATTGTTCTGCTGGAAATCCTGCGGCTCGGGGCGACCTCTTTCGTCGCGCATTGCAAAGAGTTTCGGGAAAGAGGTTTCACTGCGCATGGATCGTTGAACCTGATCCAACAGGGAACCGTGGGAGTCAATGAAGATTACTCGTGCTGCAGCCTGCATCAATGCTTGGTCTTCGTCAGACATCTGGTCCGGATGGCGAAGAAACACCCCGCCTGATTTATCGTACAGGGAGGCCTCAGGACCCGCGGCAATCAGGGCGAGTATCTGGTCATTGAATTCCTGCCGATAGCCCGTCCGTTCTTCGTTCCAAATGACAAGGTCAACCGGTAACCCCTTCAATCGCCAGTAGGCGTGCGCCTGTATCAATTTGGCCGCCAGTTCGATTCTTGAGGGATCTCCTATCCGCAGCAGGACGATGGGCAGGTCCCCGGAGATACTGTAGGCCCATAAGGCTGACTGTCCCCGCATATTTTTGAGAAGAATGGCGGGATCGGCTCTTCGGTATCGGCTGGCATAGATAATCGAACTCGCGAGCTTTCCGTACAACTGTGCGTCGGCTTCCGTGGCATTGAGTTGCCGAAGCACCACTTTGCCATGTATCACTGCAAGGTTAAATACCCGGTCCGCAAGCTGCTGATCCTGGTATTTATCGATTAGCGTTTCCGCCTGAACACGGGTCTCTGCCATTCCTGAAATAAATCCCACCGTAACGGCTTCGCCCGGTTCGAGAATCAGCCTGCAGCGAATGGAGACTATCGGGTCGAGGACCGAGCCATCGGTCCCTTTGAGCGGCCCGTCCGTTTCCATTGCCAGTGGATTTCGTGCGGTTCGCCCGCGCCCGATAAATGACAATCGATCGGTCTCATAGGACAATTCGTATTTTTCGAGTCCGCGAACGGTAAATAGGTGGAACATCCACGGGGATTTTTCCTCCGGCGACCGTGCCCTGCGGGTACAGAGTATCCCATGGCGATTCCTGAGAATCTCAGTCTGCAGGAAAAGATTGGAAAACGCGGGATGCGCAGCGTCGGATGCGGATGGGACCAGCACGACTTCGGCATAACTGGTGAGTTCGATGATTCGGGACTTGCCGGTGAAGTTACTGATCGTTATGCGCCGGTACTCAATATCGTCTTCGGGTGAAACTGCGATCTCGGTATAGGTATCCAGCCCTCCGTCCCTTCGCCTGAACTCCGCACATCCCTGCGGAAAAATAGCCTCAAACCTTTTCGCCTCGACGCAAGCCGGTTGAAATGCCGCCGACCACTTCCGGGCTATCGACAAATCATTTATGTAAACAAATGTACCATAACTGTCCATCGTCGCGTCTTCGTTCCACCGGGTGACTGCAAGATTGTTCCACCGGCTGTACCCGCCGCCCGCATTTGTCATCATTACGTGGTAACGGCCGTTTGACAAAAGGTGTGCCTCGGGTATTGTCGTAAACGGGGTGGTGAAAATCCTTCCCATGTCTTCCTGCCCCGGGGAAACTCTCCTGGCTGCAAACAACTCCGAGGTTTGCCGCCGGGTCGGAGAAACTTTCGGCACGCGTTCCTGGAGCAACAGGGTCGTTGTCCGGAAAAGAGGGTCGGATTCGAATCGGTTGGGCATCGAATTCCCGGTCATAAAATTTACTATTGAGATAAAACTCATGCCCTGGTGATGCGCCATGAATGAACGGATAAGGGACGGAGAGTGATCGACGGACAAACGACCCGGCGTAAAGTCGATAGCCTCATAAAACCCGAACCTCCCCTCGTAGCCGTCCGTCGATAGTCGCTCCATATTTTCGCAGGCTTTGCGAGGCTTGACCATCAGGGCCAGCACCGAAGCATAGGGGGCGATTACCAGGTCATTGGCAAGATCGCGATTAAATCCCAGGTCCGGAACGCCGAAGGAACGGTACTGATAGTTCAGGCTTGCATCGGTACTGTTTTCAGCGGATTCTGAAATTCCCCATGGCACCTTGCGTTCTCGGCCATAGTCAATCTGCCGGTCAATGACGCCCTCGCAGGTCTGGCCCAGCAATGTATGCGAATAGCCGGGCATCACTAGCCGCGGCATGAGGTACTCAAACATCGATCCGCCCCAGGAAAGCAGAATTGTTTTGCCTCCCCGAATCGTGATCAGGCGGCCAAGGCGGAACCAGTGTTCCACCGGCAGTTTACCCAGCGCGATGCCTATAAAGCTCCCCAGCCGCGATTCGGATGCAAGGAGATCATAAAAGCTGTCATCCCTCCTTCGCTTTGCGACATCATAGCCGATAGATAGCAGATGACGCGAATCGTCATAGACGAATTCGTACTCCTGATCCGCCAGGTTCAGGCACTGGACTGCCATTTGTTCGAGCAGGTTGATTCGCTCCTGCGCCCGGTTGGACCCCTTGAGTACCTGCTGTTCAAGAGCGATATACCATCCTCCTGCAAAACCCGGGTCTGCCCCGGAAGATATCGCTGGTTTTTCTATTTCAGCTGCAAGAGCAGGCAGCTCTTCACGCAACTGCGCCATTTGTGCCAGCGTACGATTACTATCCAGCTCCTGCCGAAGACCGGGATCGATCCCCATCGGAAATTCCATGGTGAGCCATGGTACCAGGAAGAGAAGCTCCTCCCGCTGAGCGGCGCACTGATCCTCAAACGCCTTGAACCACCACAGCGCATCAGATTCCAGTGTTTCCCCTGCGGTTGTCTTCAATTCATTTATCCGGACGATGAGGCTTCCTAAGTTGTTCAGGGTCGCTTCCAGTCCTGCCGGCGTCTGCTCTAACTCCCGCAGGGTTACCGCAAGCGAATTGAGCCCGGAGATCACCTTTGATCCCCTTCCCCCTGTGGGAACGATCAGTTCTTCAAGCACACTCAGGGCGCTGGCGAGCCCCCCGAAGGCCTGCTGTTGAAAAATCTGGCGGCCCCGCAGCTCCAAGAGTCCGGTCCTGAGCGTCAAAAGATAACCCGCCAGATTGCCGCTGTCAACGGTCGAGATATATTGCGGCACGAGCGGCTGGAGTGTTCTGGTATCGTACCAGTTAAAAAAATGGCCGCGAAAGCGCGTCATCGATTCCATTGTTTTGAAAGACGCGCATGTTTTATCGATCAATTGGCCCGCGCAAAGGTATCCAAGATCATAGGCTCCCAGATTTGACAGCAGCATGATGCCGATATTGGTCGGTGATGTGCGGTGTGCAACTGCTTCGAGGGGTGTTTCCTGATAGTTGTCTGCCGGAAGCCAATTGTTGTCCGGCCCCGCAAAAGTTTCGAAATAGCGCCAGGTCTTACGGGCGATTTTTTTGAGAAAGGAGAGCTGTCCCTGTGAGAGACCCGGTGACCGGTGAACCAGGGGCCTACTGACCCACCAGGGTAGAATGGGGGATAATAACCACACGGCAAGCAGGAGCCAAGGCTCAGGCCTGCCCTTGATCAAGATGACAAAGCCCAGCGACAGGGCAAAAACGGGAGCCGCACCCATCAGGCGAAAATATCCCCACGCCCCCTTACCTCGCGAATGGGCAGTTTTTCCCGAGACGGTCCATTGCAGGAGGTGCCGTCGCGAGACCAGCACTCTCCAGCATGTACGCAGTATGGCATCGAGATTGGTAAACGCCTCAAACGGGAGAACGATTAGCGAAAAACAAACCTGAAAAAATTGTAACCCCGCAAACCCGGCAACCGTCCGGATGTGCGAATAGAGTGGGAATCGGCGTGGAATTTCTACTGCCTTGAAAATAACCGAAGGCAGTACCGGGATCAACAATGTTGCGACAACCGCCGCAATTCCAAGCCATGAAGGTGTGACAAAGAGCCAGCCCACCACGATCAGGAGAAGCATTCCGGCCGGAACCAGGCTTCTCCTGAGATTGTCAAATATCTTCAAACGTGACAGATGCGAAAGGGGGTTCGGGACCGATTTCTTACCCAATCCCGGAACACGAGGCCCCAGCCATGCCAGAATCTGCCAATCGCCCCGCGTCCAGCGATAGCGTCTCGAACACTCCTCGCTATAGCGTTGCGGGAATGCGTCCACCAGCTCGATATCGCTTATGAGCCCTGACCTGCAATACGTGCCTTCCAGAAGATCGTGACTTAAAATCCGATTTTCCGGCAACCGGTCGGTCATAACCCTGGCGAACATATCGACATCGTAGATCCCCTTGCCAATGAACGATCCTTCCCCAAACAGATCCTGATAAACATCCGATACGGCGCGGGTATAGGGGTCGATCCCGTAATCGCTCCCGAACATCCGGGAATACCACGAGGAGTTTATCGCAGGAAGACTCGATACGACTCGCGGCTGCAAAATCGCATAGCCGCCCGAAACATATCCCTTCACACTGTCGTAAACAGGAGCATTGAGCGGATGAGCCATGGTTTCGATCAGATGTTTTGCACAGTCGCGGGGCAACTCGGTATCCGTATCGAGCGTAATAACATATTTAATGGTGGATACTATTGAAAAATCACCTTCAATGAGAAAATCATTCGTTTCCGGAGAGCGCAGAAAGCGGTTGAGCGCTTCGAGTTTTCCCCTCTTGCGCTCATATCCCATCCAGCATTTTTCCCGCCCGTTCCACATGCGGGGACGGTGAAAAAAAAGAAAGGGCCTTCTCCCGTCAATAGCGTAGGTGTCATTGAGCCGCTTAATACCATCCTTTGCCAGCTCCAGAAGTGGACCGTCGTGAGGCATGGTTTCCGCTTCCGCATCCTCAAAATCCGTCAATAAACTGAAGTAAACATTTCCGGCACGGTTAGACAAATAGCACACTTCCATTTTATTCAATAGCTCGGCGACGACCCGTTTGTTCGCGAGCATGGTCGGTACGGTAATCAGCGTGGATGATTCGCGCGGGATCCCGCTTGAGAAATCCATTTTTGGAAGCAACCGCGGCGCGATCACCCTGGTAGTCGCCCAATTTACCATAGCCAATGCGGCGTGGCTGAACCCGAGGAGCATGAGGAGGCACATGACGAAAAACATTACCGGGCTCGCCGAGGATATTTCTCTCATAGCAATCGCGGTGAAGCAGGCGGTGGAGAGTACCAGGGACCCCACATAAAAAAGGAGGGGCGCTCTTTTCCCCATGTCATTCAGAAAATCCCTGAATGTCAGTCGCATCTCCACTGCGCGTTCCAGCACCGGCCGCTCCCGATCGATCAGATAGGCCCCGATATGCGCCGATCGTGACCAGGGTTCCGCAGTACGAGCCAGAGCAACCGATTGTGTCGCCACGCTTTCCTCGGTTGCCCGCGCCTGCCGGGCTATCTTCTCAATCATGTGTCGGTAGGTGTCACGGGTGGTAAAATCCATTCGGGAATAAACCCCGGCAGGATCGTTGCGGAGAATATCCTCAACACGACTCATGGCCTCGACAAAGTTTTTCCAATTGATCGAGGATAAAGCCCTGATGCTGGTGATGCTATTTCCAATAGCGAGGTGATTGGTTGCCTGCTGCTGGCTGTCCAGATGCACCTGCCGCTCAATGGTCAGGCCCTGTTCGGTAAGACGTTGTTCGATCCACGTCAGGGTCAGGGCGAGTGCCGGGTTATGACTTTGAAGCTTACGCACCAGCTCAGCAATAAAAGCGCAGCTCATACCGAGGTTCGCCCGCGCCATGTCCGCAATGTCAATGACGAGGTTCTTGGGATCATTTTCGGCTGTTTTGAGCATTCTAGCAGCCCAGAAGTCGGCAATATTGCGGTCACTCCGGCCTGCAGTAATGCGACCCGCGATGCGACCGAGGTTTTCAATAAGGGCAAGACGAAGCATAATTGGAATTGCCCACAATTCACCCAGTTTAAGAGCGGTCACCCTCTGGTACGAAGTAACAATGGTGCGTAGATTGACTTCGTCAACCCGTCCATCCACATGAGAGATCAGATCCCGGACAATCTCGTACACCCGTGGCAATCCTGCAGAGTGACCCGCCCGAAGACGGGGCAATTCGCGGCTATACCGCCGAGGGAGGTGCTTGCGGGCCAGTTGAATCTGTTCCTTGATAAGAAAGAAATTGTCCAAGAGCCAGATTTCGGCCGGCAACAAGGTGAGCCGGGCCGATTCTCCTGCGACAAGGAGCGCGTGGGTATCGGTTAATATTTTTTCATTCTGTGTTAATCGCGGCAACAATCTTTCCCTTGCAGGCCGGCGATCCAGTTCGTGCATCCTTGCCATTGCCTCACCTTGCATATCGAGCTGGTCACTGCTGAACAGGTCACTCAGCAGAGGATATTCCAATTTATCGTTTGCAAGAGGCAACGACTGAGCCATCCTCCTTGTGAAAAACGTCACCATCCGGAAAATTGAACGCAGGTTCAAGATGCTTTTGCCCTCACTTCATGAAAGATTTTCATCATGATATGCGCGATGTCGGTCATAAACTTTTCTCCACTTAAAAAAATTACAGCAAACGTCATTGCTACATGATTTCAGCAATTACCATGCCCATGCAAAAAAGCATGGCTTAAGATCATTCGAAACCAGCGGTTATCCGGATAACTTCGCCGTTTCTGAGATAGTATCCGTTTCTTCATTCGAATTAAGCTAACTTTAGTAGTTCATAGAGAGCGGAAAAAAAGCCACGTCATGGACAGTGAGCAGATTATAGGTAGGCAGAAGGTTCCTCACGACCGCATCACTTTTGCAGTGGCAGGTATATTTCAACAATCGTTCATTGTTCCAGTGGCGATTGACCCTCATCGAATGTTCCATCCCTGATGAGCCGTTCTATCTTGTAAGTCCCGAGCTTGCGGCCTTTCAGAAAACCGTCCCAGGCCGCCTCTGCAAAGCTTCCGCTCTCGTAAAGATCGAAGAGCCACTCGTGGCAACATTCGAGGGGACCGGGCGGATTTATCCCGGCGTGTAGCTCCTGAAGCCACCTTTTGTTGAGCTCCTCGTGGGTGCCTATAGCCGGAGCCATGATGATGGGAAGCCCGAGAGCACTGTAAAAAACCAGCTCGCTGGGCTTGGTCCAGAGAACGTCAGTCTGACGAAGACAGGCATTAAAACGGTCAAAATAAACTGATGGGTCCAGGTCGAAAAGTACCAGCACCCCCCTCCCCATTTCGCTGCTCAGGCCCAGCCGATGGATATAGCCGAAAATGCGTTCAACGATCCTTTTCAGGATGCCAACTGATACGATAATGCGGATTTTGCCTTCCCGAACGGCATTTCGCAGGCTCTTCAAAATGGTGAAGACAAACTCGGCCTGTGCGCCGGATCCGCCGATGGCAAAGGTGACCGTAAACCGGGGAGAAGACGGTGGCGCCGCCGTTTGATCGAGCCAGAATGCGACCGACCGGGAGTGAATCCAGAAAAAGCGGTCAGCTGGATCGAGGCGGACAAGCCGCATGAACAGATCTTTTTTCAGGATTTCGAGACCGGCTTCGGTGCCGATATTCTCCCTTGGCAGAGGAAATCCGGTGAGGAAGATGCGCTCTTCGGGAACACCGTACGACAGCAGCCTGTGCTTGACCTGAGCGCAAGGGGCCAGATAGCGAAGCGAACTGCGACGTGGATCCGGCGGAACCCACACGCGGTTAAAATCGCTGTCGCAGATGAGCAGGTAATTCCGCAGCGCCGGATCGCCTTTTTTATCGAGCGCGAGGGCGGTGGCAAAATAAGTATGGATGACCGGTCCCGCGCAGCCCTTGATCTTTTCGATCAGTCCGCCGCAAAGCCCACGTTTGCGGATGAGATAGTCGAGATACCGGACCACTGCGGTAGGCTTCGACCGGTCCCGGCGGGGGTAATAGGGTTTGATACGCTGCACCCATACAAGAAGACGCAGAAGGACTGCGCCGATGGCGGGAATGTTCCCGGCCTGCGAAAAAAAATAGTACGATCGCCGAATGCCATGCCACAGCCGGTACTCCGACGGCGGAGTGGTATCACGCGAGCCGTACACCAGCACCCCGTCTGTGGAAAGATGCTTGAGCGGCTCGGCCGCCCGCAGGTGGCCCAGGCCCATGAGAACCGAAACAACTATGTTTGTATTATGTTCTGTCGAGAAACCGGCTCTCGTGACGGTGGGGATAAGGGTGTCCCTGCCGATCCTGATCCTGCCACCCCGCCAGCTGATGCTGCTGCTGAAAAACGGCGTGACGTACATCACCATCATAAGGAGATCCTTGACTACGACCGCCGCAGGCAGGGAAAGAAGCACCGAGGCCCTTTTCCTGTCGGGCCCGCCCACGGCAAAGAGGACCAAATATTCAAGGGCTATGCGTACAAGAACTACGATTCCGGCGAGCGGAAGGGCCGATGCCCCAAGAACCGGAATGCATAAAATCACCAGTGCCAGGGGATTGAGGAGAACCTCCAGCAGGAACACCGGTCGCTTAAGGTGATAGCGAAGTTTGGCCCAGCGGACTATTCGGTCAAAAAAGGTTTTCACCGTTGAGGTCTCTTTAATGTTGTCAACCCAGGTGTAGTTGCACCGGACCGGGAATCCGCTCCTCGCAAAGGCCTCTCCGAGCCAGTGATCTTCGGCAAGCACATCGGCGAAGTAGGAGAACCCGCCGAACTGATCGATAGCGTGCCGGTCAATGAGCAGCGATTTGCCGACAATCACCCGCTGCCGTAACAGCCCCCAGGCGCTTACTACGCTGCCGGAGAGATAAAAATTGATGTAGCTCATTTCGAGAAGACTGCCGAAAGTACGGGCACCCCTGCCGTGGATTGGGGAGAAAACAATTGCGGCATCGCGTGTAATATGCTCATGCACCAGCGCGGTAAGAGTGCCGGGAGCGACCCGGATATCCGAATCAAGAACCCAGAACAATTCGGCGCTGCTGCACCGTTCAAGCTGGGCCAACTTGCTGATTTTAGGGTTGCTCGTTTGCGAGTGCCCGGCGGCAATCACCTCTGATGGTACTGCGGTGAAACGGGCGCGGACACGTTCCACCGCTGCCACGCATGGGTCCTGCATGGTGTCGACGGCAAGTAGGACCGTGAAATCGGGGTAGGAGGACGCGAATACGGACTCAAGGTTCTCTTCAAGACCGTCGTCCATGTTTCTCAGCGTCACCAAAACGCTCACCGGTGGGTAGCGAGTCAGCGGAGGAGGATAACCTTTTTTCGGCCGGTGCAGGACAATGCCGGCTGCGAAAAGGCATGCTAGCCCTATTGATAGAACTATCAGACCGATAGCGATATTTTGCAAGGGCACCTCTGAAAATTATTTTTTAACGCAAAAGCAGCCATGTGGTATTCAACGAGGGTTTGGATACTTTGTTTCCCTAAGTTCTCTTTTGGCCCCGCAACCAAAGAAAGCAATAATTGACAATAAAGAAATAATGCAAAACGGCGAAACAAATCGTTTTTTTAACATATACCCCCTTTATTAAAGGTCCGCGTCCGCCGGTATCTCTTTTATGGTTCCGTTCTTCTTCTTCCAGCGCTCCAGATACCCCGTAAGAATAATATATATGTACTGCTTTCCCCCTTTCCGAAGTCCCCGTCCCAGTCCTATGCGGCAAAAGTCATTTCATAGTAGGTATCCAGATTTAGGAGCTCCCTATGACGATTGACTGTTACTGGCTCCCCGCCCGTAGTTACCTATGTCTCAGAAACCCCACCACCGGGACCGCTGCCGGATCCCTGTCCTCCGCCTTCGGCGGTCGGCTAATCCTGACACTAATCCTCCTTCAGGCGACTCCCTGCGCCCGCATTTTCTGTTACTTCCGTTTAACATAAGTTGGTATATTAAAACGTGGGGTTCGCGAAGAGATCGACTCTTCGACCCCTGCATCAAAAAATGTAAGGACGCCCCTTGAACGGCCTGAACCGATTTGTCCCAATCCTGCTCGTTATATCCTCAGCCGCCTTCCCCCAGAGGGGCAATGGCGATCAGGTCGGGGGATATCCAACCTTTTATGAACGGCAGCTCCTTGTCCTGACCAATGCCTGCCGCATGGCCCCGGCCCAGTTCCGGGAGCGATATATCGGCGACTATCAGGTATTACTTCCGCAGAACTATGCCCCGGTGAAACCGCTCTACTGGAACCTTGCGCTCAATCACTCTTCCCGTGCCCATGCAATGGATATGGCGAACAACTGCGGTCTTCAGCATAACTCCTGCGATGGAACCGACTTCGCTACCAGGGTGAAATCCTACTACCTTAATAAAAACTCCCAAAGCTACACCTTCGGTGAAAACATATCGACTGGAACCGCAACGGCTATTGCCACGCTGAAGCTATGGGTTCTGGAGGTCGATCCTTCAAGCAGTCCGGTTCCAGCCGATCTCTCCGGAAACGATGCCCATCGCCAGAATCTCATGCGAACAGAGTTCAGAGAGTTGGGATGTGGCTATGCCTATGGCCCGGAACAATGGTACTCATTCTGGGTGCAGGATTTCGGCACTTGTGGTCACCCAACTTTTTCAGGTCCATTGGTTTCCGGATCGCATTTTTTCATTACTCCCGACTCCATTACCTTTTTAGTAAATTATTATTCAGCGCTTCCGCCGGACAACTTGAAGTGCACTATCGACAGCGTAGATTTCCCGATGATTATTGCCATGGGGACGGCAAGCAGAGGAACCTATGCGCTAACCCTGAAGACGGATATGGACGTCAGGCAATACTTTTTTTCCTGCTCAGGCGGACGATACCCTGAATATGGGATGCTCCTCACGATCGAGGAGGGGAACGGGACAAGCGACTATATTCCCCCGGAAAGCATTGGGGTTACGTCAGTGCCTTCGAACGACACCAGATTACCATCAGAAGGCTTCTGAAGCCCTTTGAGCCTGCCGAATGGGAAAGGCTACCTGAGCAAGGCATCTGATTATCGACATTTTTAAGCGCTTATAGACGGGTAAATCCGAACATAGTCACCTTTGACACTGTGCCATTCGATTTCCTATACCCCTCGCCCATTTTGTCCAGTTGCCTTTGACCAGGTCCGGGTGCCCGGCCCTCCGCGCTCTGCAGCGGTCGGCTGACACTGACACCAAGGCCATGCGAATGCTTTCTCGCTCACTGAGGCTAATAAGCGGAAATGCAGAAAAACGATAGATAGTCAATTAGTCAATTATTCCTCAACAACCTAACTGATAAGCCACAATTTTTGTAGAAAGAGTTCCTGTTAAGAGTGTCGAATCCGTTGAAAAGGTACCGAGTGATGGCTGTTGATGGGTCAGCCTCTGTAGCGCTCCACCAGTAACTGCCATTGCCAAAATAGAGAAAAGCACCACCGTTAAGGCGGAAACCTCCTGGAAGGGCCGAAAAACCTCCTCCATTGATCTTAGTCCGGTCATTTCCAGCGGTTCCATTACTCGTCAATATTATCCACCCTGTTTGAGCAGCCAAGGATTTTTCTATCTTATTTCCGGTTTCTGTGCGATTCCTATTGTAACTATTACCAGCCAAGTATTTTTCCAGCATTTTCCAATCATCATCGGTAGGCACCCGCCAGCCTTCAGGGGCAAGCTTCTTTGTATCTACAGCATACCAATTGTAGAGCGCTCCGAAGCCTTTAATGCTATCAGGGTTGGTCATATTGCCGTAAAAACAATATCCCGGCGTGGAAAGAGCGGCCCATTCACTGTAACTCTTTATGAGAGGTATTGCCGTACCATCGTTAAACTTCGAGATTCTCAAATTCTCCACCATCCATTCCTGATTCCCAATTTGTACGGTATGATATAAATTCCCCTCAGCATCTTTTACTGTTCCAGCAGTATCTTTTACTGTGCCGGTATAGCCTTGTAACACGCATACCGTAAGCCCCCCGCCAACGGTGTC